>JAOZKZ010000022.1 GCA_029935075.1 Campylobacterales bacterium | reverse complement strand
CTCTGGTAAAGACGGATTTATCACCAGCAGTAGTACCTAATTGACCATAGTCATTACTCCCTGTACCCCATACTTGCCCATTTCTTATTATCATGGTGTGGCTGTATCCACATGCTATCATCTCGGCATCTTCTATATCTTCTGTTTCTCTGGTAAAGACGGATTTATCACCAGGAATAGTACCTAATTGATCATTGTTATTATACCCTGCACCCCAGACTTCACCGTTGTTTCTTATTATCATGGTTCGTTTATATGCACATAGTATTTTATCGACATTATATATATTTTCTGAAACTTTAGTATACTTAGTCCTATCATCTTGGTCATTTGTACCTAATTGACCATGGTCATTATCCCCTGTACCCCAGATTTCACCGTTGTTTCTTATTATCATGCTGTGTTTGTATCCACATGATATTTGTTCAGCATCTTCTATATTTTCTGTTTCTCTGGTAAAGACGGATTTTTCACCAAGAATACCTAATTCGCCACTGGTGTTTTGCCCTGTACCCCAGACTTCACCACTGTTTCTTATTATCATGCTGAAGGTCCATCCACATGCTATCATCTCGGCATCTTCTATATTTTCTGTTTCTCTGGTAAAGACGGATTTATCACCAGCAGTAGTACCTAATTGACCTACGATATTATCCCCTGTACCCCAGACTTCTCCATTATTTCTTATAACCATGGTGTGGCGGTATCCACATGCCAATACATTAACACTATCAATATTAGCAACAGTCCCATCATTATTAACAACCTCAACACTAAAAGGTTCTCCAGTATCAGAAACATAAGTATCGCCCATCTTAACATTAAAAAATTCATTGTCTATATAAACCGATGTAGTAGTGCTTGCCCAATCTAAATCTATCATATCTGTTCCACCTACGATGCTGTTTAAGTCGATATTATCGGGTATTAAATCAACATCTTCTTCCGTGGTTTTTAAAGTAATATTAACCAAAGGATATGCTTTAAAAGGCACTGCTTGAAGGTTCTCGACAGGATTTACCCAATATTTTAAATAAGGAGTAAAAGGACCAGCATCAATAATGTTTTGGTATTCTCTGGTAAATATAGACATTTCAGTAGTATAATTTGTACCTAACTGCCCAGAGCCATTTTCCCCTGTACCCCAGACTTGACCATTTCTTATAATTACACTCAATCCATATCCACATGCTATTTGTTCAGCATCAGTAAAATCTTGGCTTTCTCTAGTAAGAACATACTTAGTATCTTGTGTTTCATCTCCCAAGTTTCCATCATAATTTTTACCACAGCCCCATACCTGACCATCTGTTGTTATAATCATAGTATGTAAATCCCCTCCGTCCACTTGTGCCACATTGGCTAAGTGTTGACTCTCTCTGGTAAAGATGGATTTGTTAACACTGGTACCATCACCCAATTCACCAAGAGTATTTACACCAGTACACCACAATTCTCCACCATTTTTTATAATCATAGTGTGATTATCACCACTTCCTATGTGATCTACATCAGTAAAATCTTGGCTTTCTTTGGTAAACACTAACACATCATTAGTATGATCAAGCCCAAGCTGACCTTCATTATTACGACCCGTGCTAAATATCCCACCATTTTTCATAACACAAGAATGTCTCAGACCAGCGGCTATCTCTTCGCCAACACCGAACCCTAAAGATTCCTGTGTAAATGTGGATTCGTTAACAGTAGTACTGTTACCTAATTGTCCATAAATATTACTCCCTGTAGCCCATAATCCCCCGTTTTTTAATATCAATGAATGATTTTTCCCACATTCTATTCTATCAGCATTTATAATATTTTCATTCTCTCTTGTAAAGGCAGATATATCATTAGTATGATCAAGACCCAATTCACCACTGCCATTGTTCCCTGTACCCCATACCTGCCCATCTGATTTTATAATCATAGTGAAATAATCTCCACATGCTATTTCGGTAGCATCTGTAATATTTTGTGAGTCTCTAGTGAAGGTAGAGTAATTAGAAGTGTCATTTGTACCTAATTGTCCGTAGCTATTACGCCCTGCTCCCCATACTTGCCCATTTCTTATGACCATGGTGTGGTAGGAACCACAAGCTACAAACTTGACATCATCAATACTATCCTTAGTGCCATCATTATTAACAGTCTCTACAGTAAAAGTCTCACCTAGTTCAGAACAATAAGTCTCACCTACTCTTGCTTCTACTCTTGAATTGTCTAAATAAATAATACTTGTACCAGAAGCCCAGTTAGAGTTTATTACATCATTTAGGTCTTCATTAGTTTCAGCACCACTAAATCCAATCCAATCATTATCTCCGGGATCTTGTATCACATCATTTGATCTTGCTCTGTGTGTATTTAAATAAGCCGTAACAGGAATTTGAGATAAAATAGATACTGGAGTGACCCAGTATTTTATATAATAATTACCACCTACTTCTCCTGTACCAGCATCACTAATATTACGACTTTCTCTGGTAAAGATGGATTTATTGTCACTAGTACCATCACCCAATTCACCTTGTGTATTAGTACCAGTACTCCATACTTGACCATCTGCTGTTATAAACGATGAATGTACAGCCCCACCTGCTACCTGTACAACATTAGTAAATTCTTGACTTTCTCTAGTAAATGTATATCTAGTATTCTCGGTTCCATCACCTAATACACCACTGTTGCCTTTACCTGAGCACCATACCCGACCATCTCTTATAATCATAGTATGTAAATCACCCCCGTCTACCCGATCTACATCAGTAAAATCTTGGCTTTCTCTGGTAAATGTGGATTTATTGTCACTAGTATCATCACCCAATTCACCAAGAGTATTTACACCAGTCCCCCACAATTCTCCACCATTTTTTATAATCATAGTATGATCATCACCACCACCTATATAATCTACATCAGTAAATTCTTGGCTTTCTCTGGTAAAGGTGGATTCGCTAATAGTATCATTATTACCAAGCTGACCCTCAGCATTATACCCCGTACTGTATACCTCACCATTTTTTAATAAAGCAGAGTGTGTACGACTACTAGATATTTGTTCTACATCAGTGAAGTTTCGTGATTCTCTGGTAAAATCAGACCTGTCATCGGTATCATCAAGCCCAAGCTGACCCTCAGCATTATACCCCGTACCATATACCCCACCATCTTTTATAATAAGAGTGAATCTTTCCCCACATTCTATTCTGGAGGCATTAGTAATGTCTTGGGTTTCTCTGGTAAAGATGCTTTTATCACCAGCAGTAGTACCAAGCTGACCATTAGTGTTGTTTCCTGTACCATATACTTGACCATCCGTTGTTAAAATCATGGTGAAATAATCTCCACATGATATTTGTTCAGCATTAGTAATGTTTTGTGATTCCCTTGTAAAAGTATTCACATCAATACTACTACTATTGCCCAGCTGACCATGGCTGTTTCCCCCTGTACCCCAGACTTCTCCATCTTTTATAATCATAGTGTGGTGTTCACCAGCCGAAACAGTCGTTACTTTATCCATAAAAGTCACATTACCATCATTATCTACTGCTTGAACTACAAAACTCTCATTATCAGTAGTTATTGTTTCACCTACTTGCACATCTACCATTTTATTATCAAGATATATTATAGAAGTAGTGCTAGTATAGTTATTGTTTTGTACATTAGTGCTGTCCATTTCAACGGCATCAAGAGATGAAATTTCAGTATTAACTAAGTCAGTAAACTCGTCCATGTTTCCTGAATTGTATAGTAATGTCTGGTCTGGTGTTAAAAATACATTAGTCACTGTTGTATTATGTGTAGCTGTCATTGAAGTCGTATATCCTACTTTAGTAGAATAAACACTCATAGCATATATGGTATCTGCTCCTACCGAAGGTAAAGTCCATGTAATAATATCATTAACTCTTGAATAAGAACCACCCCCCACAACAATAGTATAATTTGATCCAGAATCATAATTAGTAATAGTGATTTCTACTTCTGTCTCTTCTGCACCTGTGTTATTGCCAGATAACAAAGGAGTAGCTAATTGTGGAATACTAGCATCAAAAACATCCCACCATAAACTACCTGCTGCTGGGGTATGATTTGTGTTGTTACTTATAATGCTTCGCCAAATTTCACTCTCGTACCATACCATACCTGATTCAGTGTAAGTAATATCATTAGACCAATTAGCAACACCGTTTTCTTGAAGATGAACGAACATCTCGGTAGTAATTTCAAAAAACCAGTTGAACTCATTATGTGGTGGTTTTTCACCAAATGTCCAACCAGTTGAAATTTTAGCCAAAGTAGGCTTGGTCTTATCTGCTGAAGGTGCTCCTGCTGCCCAAATTTCTTGAGTGGTTATAATAGGTTTGCTCTGCATTCTATTCCTTTTTGTTTTATTTATACTTTACTTGCTTCTATAAATACAAAAAGGATAAAAATGATACAAGACCTTATAAATTTAAATGGGGGTAATTTAGCAAGACCTACTAAGTTTACTGTTTTACTGGAACCCCCAGGTTCAATATCTAGCGATTCAAAAGTATTTGATGTGCTATGTAAAACCTTTAATATACCAGAGGTAACACAAGAAGCAATAGAATTAAAGGTAAAAGGACACTCTATTTCTATACCAGGCAGAGTTAACCAACAACATGAAATTCAGATGACTTTTTATTTAGATGAAGACCACATCCTAAGAAAAGTTTTATATGATTGGTTAGCTTCTTGTGATGACAGGTATTACGGGCTATTATCAGCAGAATCACAGGCAACAGTAGAGCAACCCTTGGGTACTTTAACAGCCTATGGAAATAGTTTTTGTGAAGATAATAGCGTTATTAAATATTATTTTGAAAATGTATTTCCTGTATCCGTTTCTGGTGTTGAATTTAATACGACAGGGGTACAAGAAGTGTCTGAATTTAGTGCAACATTTGCTTACTATAGATATAGTCATACTGAGACAGCATCACCTGATGCGGATGATGGGTATGATGCTCGTTTGGATTAAAGGAATAAAATGAAAGTACTAGAGATAAGTACATTATTAAATGCTGGTGCAAGGACTAATAAATACAGGATTATATACCCTGATATAGGTAGAGACCTTGATATTATGTGTAAATCAGCATCTATGCCCGGCAAAGAAATAGGTACAGTAGAGGTATATATAAAGGGCAGAAAATACAAAATGGCCGGGGAAACCTCCGATGCAGGGGAATGGCAAATCACTATATATAATGATGAAAACTTTGAAATAAGAAACTTTTTCTTGAGACTTATAGAAAGAACCCATGATAATGAAATACCAATTACAATGGGGGGAGCTTGGTCTGGATTTTGTAATTTGGGTTATATGAGTGATATATTTGTCCAACAATTAGACAGTAAAGGTGATGTAAAAACAGAGGCTACTTTATTAAGGGCTTTTGTTACATCAGTAGGACCTATTGAATATACGGACGAAGTAGGTGAGGTATCCACCTCTGAGATATCGTTCTCGTATTCGGGTATGGTGTTTACTGAATCATTTGGCATAAACGCGGATACTGGGCTGACTTGTTAGGAATTATAAATAAATAAAAAGGAATTAAAATGGGTGTAAATAGAATTACCGAAATATCAAAAGTATTAGGTGCGGCAGGTAGAGCAAATAAATACAGAGTCAGCTTTTCTTGGCCTGATGGGGTAACTGGGTCCACATCACTTGATGAAGTGGACACTTTAGCCAAATCTGCTACTGCTCCTCAAAGAGAAATAGGAGTATTAGAGGTATGGAATCAAGGTAGAAAATATGTAATGCCTGGGGATACTGCTTTTGATAACTCTTGGAGTGTAGATTTTTACTTAAGTGAAAACCATGCAATAAGATATGATATGGTAAAATGGCAAACCGCTTGTGATAATTTTCATGCCAATATTCATGCTGGTGTGCCTTTATCGGTAACCGCTGATTTAAAAATAGAGCAATTAGATTCTGCTGGTGTCGTCTCGGCTCAATACACACTACATAATTGTTTCCCTACTGTTGTTGGTGAAGTATCTTTTGGTGACGATTCAGAAAATACACCACTTGAATTTAATGTGACATTTTCATACAGTGATTGGGTACTTGGTGATGGTGAAACTGATGTTTGTGAACCAATGACTCCAACACTTAATGACAATGCATTGACTTGCTAAATACGATATATAATATAAATAAATAAAAAGGAAAATCATGGCAGAATTATTATCTCCAGGGGTATATATAAATGAAATAGATGCGAGTACGATTGTACCATCTGTTTCTAACAATGTAGCATTTTTTGCTGGAAGCTTTACAAAAGGACCAATAGACCAGCCTTATGTAGTTACTACTAAAACACAATTAATAGAGGATTTTGGTGCTCCTACTAATGAAAATTATAATGAATGGTATCAATGTTATAAATTCTTTGATTATGCTAATCAATTAATAGTAACAAGAGGATTTGAAGATTCTGATATTGTAATAAGAATAGACAATCCACTTCAACCTAAAGATTTCAATGCTTCTTTGTTTGAACTATCAGAAGACCCTTTTGTTGGTTTTGAAACATTTGGTATTGCTAGTATTGAGGGGGACGGGAGTACTATTACGGTAGAAACTACTGTTGCTACTGGTTATGAGATTGGGGATTCAATAGATATTAGTGATACCATAGGATACGATGCTACTTATACTATTGCTAGTATTGTAGATGAAACTAATCTCACTATAACCGATGCGACATCCGCTGGGACGGAAACAGTAGGTAGTACTCAAAAAGCTGGCTCGGATTTGACTCTGGTGACTCTAAGGACTCTTAAAAAATACGACTTTACTTATTCATTAGGCGACTGGGTAAATATTGCCGACAGTGCTACAAATGCCGCTGTAGAAGAAGATATGTATATAGTTTCTGGTATTAGCACTATCCCTGCTGGAGATAAGGCAAGAACTACACAAGTAACAGTATCATATCAAGGTGATGCTACTGCAGATATAGATACAAAAATAGCCACCCAAAAAGTATGGAGTCATTCAATAAGACACCTAAATGGCGGTACAGAGGCATTTGTAAGAGGTGATTATGATAGTATTGATAAATATCCTACTACTGCTCCGGCTTCTTCTGAACAAAATGTAGATTATATAGATGCTTCATTATCAGTATTGGAGAGTCCTGATGTCCATTCGGTAAGATCGGCTTATTACTACAGCTTGGTGAAAAACTACTCGGAATGGGAATACAATTCTTTAAAGGGTGGTGAAAACCCAATGTATACTTTCTTACAAGGTGATACTGCCTCGTCAAGATTGAAATTCTTTAATAAAACAGCCACTGCTGATAAAGTAGAAATTTGTGTAGCCAACCCTGAGGATTTTATTTTCAATAATGGTGAAAACTATGCTATCGCTTTTTCAGAAACCTCAAATGGCGTGAATATTACTAACACTTACCTGACTTCTTTATTTTATTACTACCCAGGTGATGGTGAAATAGCCATAGCCGTTAAATCTGGTCAAGAGGTTGAAACCTTTGTTGTGTCTTTTGATGAAACAGCATTAGATGGTAATGGCATTAGTGCTTATATTGAAAATGTTATTAATCAACAAAGTAAATTTATATATGTCCTTGAAAACAAAGACATCAATGATGTTCCTGCTTCTTACATGGTATGTGATAGATTTGGTTGGGATGTAGACCAGACTGGTAAAATATTAGTAGGAACACCAGATAACGATCAGACAGATACTGATCCTGCTACATGGACTTATGGTCAAGAGACATATAATTTAATTTGTCAAGGTGGTAGAAACCCTCAAATTTCAATAGGGTCTTTAAAAGACGCCTATAATTCAGTAGAAGATAAAGAATTATATGAAATTGATGTGGTAATTGGAAACGAATATACTGAGGATACAGGATATGACAACCAGAATCCTGCTATTGTTTTGGCTAATGCAAGAAAAGATTGTGTTGCTTATATAGGTTCTTTGTATGAAGATGTAGTAAATAAAACAGCATCAAGTGCGGTTCAAGGCTCTATTGATTATATTGTAGAATCAGATGAAAACAAAAGAGCAGGCTCGGTTAAACCGTTAAGAACAATGTTTGCGGCTTATTTTGCTAACTATTTCAGAATCTTTGATAATTTCAACAAGAAATATAGATGGATTAATGTAGCCGGGGATATGGCTGGTATTAGATGTCAGGTATCCACTACAAGAGACCCTTGGTGGGTATCCGCTGGTACTACCAGGGGGGTTATTGTGAATATTGACAAAATGGCATTCACACCAAACCAAGAACAAAGAGATAATATGTATAAAAATGGTATTAATCCATTGGTATCATTTCCAGCAGAAGGTAACCTGGTATGGGGTAACAAAACACTTCATCCAGTAGCATCTTCTTTTGATAGAATCAATGTAAGAACATTGTTCAATACACTTGAAAGATCAGCAGCAAAGGCGGCAAGGAGTCAGGTATTTGAGTTCAATGATGCCTTTACAAGAAATGCCATGTTAAGTATGTTTAACCCTTATTTATCCAGTGTTAAAGCAGGTAGAGGAATAGTAGACTTCTTGGTAGTGTGTGATGAGACTAACAACCCACCAGCAGTAATCCAAAAAAATGAAATGAGAGTAGACATTTATATCAAGCCTAACTATGCCGCTGAGATGATTCTCTTAACATTTACAAATGTTGGTACAAGAAGCTTTGCATCCGTAATGGGTGCTTAAAAAATAGGCTCTTTGAGCCTTCAATAAAACAAAAGGAAAAAACATGGCAATTACAAACCACTTAGTAGCGGCAAACTCATCAGATTTCGCAACAGATTTAGGATTCGGGATTAATTTTATACCCCTTTCACAGACAGCAGATTCAGATACCACTGGTCTGGTATATGAAGTTACTGGACAAGATGCTATCATTAACACTACCCCTGGTGATTATGAGGTTACTTATTCAGCGGATGATGATGACACTACACCAGACTTGATAGTCCAGACGGTTACTGTATTGGCGGCATCAGGCACTCTAAACACGGCTTTTGATGCTGGTAATGAAAACAGAGACGGTTCAGATACCACAGGGACTGTTTATGATGCAACGGTAGACCTGGCAAACGCAGGGACTATCCCATCTGATTCAGCAGCTGGTTATTTTGATGAGAGTGCTCTTGACCCTTACGAAGTAGCTAATTCATGATTGAATTTCAAAAAGTAGCAGAAGATAATAAAATAGACCTTAGTGACTATGAAATCAGGGGCGACAGAACAAACCTTGAAGTTATAGTTAATAATAAAGTCTATGGATTCAAAGATATCAGAAAATATAATGGTACCTTAGAAGAGAGAATTTTGTGCTTTTTGAATGACATTAAACCAATTAAACCACAAAAAATATCAATTTTTAAGCCTAAAGAAGAGCCTAAAGAAGAGCCTAAAATAGAGCCTAAAATAGAGCCTAAAATAGAGCCTAAAATAGAGCCTAAAATAGAGCCTAAAGCAAAGCGAAAGCCTAGAGCAAAGCGAAAGTCTAAAATAGAGCCTAAAATAGAGCCTGAAGATTAGTATTTTAGAGTCCTCTTGGAGGGCTCAATAAATATTAAAAAGGGAGCATAATGGGATTCAATCTAAACATCTCGACAAAACCAGAATACAAGCTCCAAGAAAACCAGATAGACGAGCTGATTAATACCTTTGGTATAAAATGTAAGTACCTTTATACAGAAAAAATGAACAAGGACTTGACTGTTTTCAGAGATTTTAGTCACCTCAGGGTAGGCGAAGACTTCGAGTATATTTATCTTATGCCAGAGGATACCGAGAATTGGGAAGGTGAATCACAGTTTAACTTATTCGGGGCGTTTAATAACTTCACTCAGCATTTATTCATATCCAAGAAGAGTATGTATAAATTATTCCCTGATTTTTTAGAAACAGGCAGAAAAGAGATACTTAATTCATTGATAGTGACACCTTCAAGCACCCTTCTTGAAATTACTAATATAGATAATTTTATCCCTGGGGTTAATAATCTATGGGGATTCTCGGATCAGCCTAGTTCTTATAAACTTAGCGTGAAGGTATATGACCACAATATAGCCGATGAAGGTACAAGGGAAGTAAAAACTGGTATCACCCTTAGTGAAGAAGCGGTTTATAAGGATGGAACCGAGGTTATCCATCAATCCGAGGTTGAAATAGACACCTCTGATATAGACGAATTTTTCAGTTCATTAGAAACGACAAAAGAAAATGTAAAAGGGGAAGCCAAAACAGGTTCAACAGATAGTGTAAATCCAGGAGCAGGGGCCAGTAATACACATAGTCCTTTCGGGTCTTACAGTTGAGGATAAATATTTTGATTAAAACATTCAGTATTACCTGCTCTTAGAAAGTTGGGACCATTATATTTGATAGATTTATTATTTTCTATTATTTTTTGTTCTAATTTCCATGCCTCATAACCATCAGTAAACCACTCAAATTCTAATATTTCATAATTAATATTATCACTTTTAAACCTCTCTTCTATGCCTTTTTGGGTGATCCCTATTTTGTATATCCCATTATCAAATTTGATATAATATATTAATGTTTTTTTATTTTTGTATTTATCTGTATTCGTTTTGTGATTATGACAATTAGGGCACCCCATCCCATTTTTTATATTAGATGGTCTGGGCGACCAAATAAATTTACAAACTTTACACTGATGTTCAATGTTCGTTTTACCATTTACATAAACACCTAAACAAATGATATTCAAATGTGAAATTTGTGATAAATATTCTTTGTGTGTGAATGGTAAGTTTTGAGGTCTACTTTTAGCGGCACATTTTGGACAACCTGTGCCAGAGAAAATAACATGACTTGGTTTAGTATACCACTCGTTAAAACATACCATACACTGGTGTGTTAGTTTAACACTGGTGTTCACATACTCATCTAAACAGATGATATGTTTTTCATTTATTATTTTGTTATATTTACTTGTTGTAATAGCATCACAATTAGGACACTTACCTTTTCCTTTAATGTGATTAGGTTTTGGCGACCATTTAAAATTACATTTTAAACATTTATGCAATATGTTTGTACTATTGGTTTTATACTCTTCTATACACTTTATATGTTTATACCGTATTTGTTCATTGTATTCTGATGTATTTGGTTTGTGTTTATCAGAGCATTTTGAGCAACCAGATCCTTTTAAATGTTGCTTAGGAGCTTGTTCAAAATCACCATGCACGGGGCAGGTTATTATTATTTTTGTATTTGTATTTATGTATTGTGCCTTATCATAAGAATACACACCATTATGTTTACTGAGTGCTCTTTTTATGAACTCTTGAGTATTTAATCTTTTCACTGTAGTTCCTGTTTTAAGTATTGTAAGGCTATCTCAACCAGGAATCAAGAAATGTAGCTAACATCATCAACTTACACTTTATTTATAAAGTCATAAGACTTTTCTTTCACAGGAACTCTTTCAGAGAAAGTACTCAGGATACATTTCAAAAAACTCAGGGGTGCTTTTACTTAACCAATACCTGTCTTGTCTTATACATATTAATAATGCTTCTATACAAGGGTTATCAATATGGTACATAGCCGAAGGATTCTGAGTCACAGCTGTTATTTGTCTTTCCTTTGAGGGATTTTTTACAAATTGCATCAAAGTCCAATCTCTTTTTAATTCTTTTAATGTCGTCATAAGTCTCTTTCAGAGGAAATACTCAGGATACATTTCAAGACAATCCTTTAGTGTGTAATTATTAGGTATTTCTTTCAATACCCCTGTCTTCTCAAATCTGAAAACATAGCCTTTTTTGATATCTTTGGTGTCTTCAAGATAACCCCCTTCTCTCAGGACTATCCCATAATACCCTGGTCCATCATAAGGTTCATCGTTTTTGTCCACCACCGCAGGATAAGGGGTGTCCTTGAACTTGTATAATAGTCTCATTATGCCCTTTTTAGTTTTACTACAATTTTCGTATCATTATCTGCAAAATGAACCTCTTTAAGATTATAACCAGTATTTCCCCACATTACATCATACCAACTATCATGGGGTCTTTTATCCCATTCCCAGATATCTTCTAATGTCGGAGTACCGTCATATTCAAGATCACCACAAAAATGACCTTGATGATAGTATTCTACTTTCATTTGACACCCAAATCAAGAACACAGAGTTCTAACTTATTCATCAAATCAAGATCAGATTTTTCGGGCAGAGTGGTATTCTCAAAAAGAGAGTTCACCTGGTCCAGTTTAGTGTTAATAAATTCCATTACCTCGTCTACCCCAATTTTGCTTTCTTTTACCCTCTTGATATAGTCTTTTTCTTTCAAAGGAAAGGTAATAAACCCTGTCTTTAGGAGTTCTTCTACCTCTGATAATACCCTGCAGGAATGAGATAATCCTTTAAAATCAATTCCAGTGCTTGTTAATTTGGTTCTGTTTCCAAACTGTTCTTCCATTGTTTTGGTCTTATTGATAAAATAACCCAGGGATACATCACCAGAGAACTTTTTCCCAAGGATTTCAACATAATCTATTAACTCAGGGGTCTTAAGAGTTTTGGGTCCTTTGGCTCTGGTCATCTTAAGATACTTGGTCTCTTTAAAATAATCCACAAAAACACTGAAATACAAACCTAGTTTGTCCTCTTTGGTATTACCTATACTCCCTAAATATTCATTAAACTTTTTAAGTTCCTTGTACCTTGTACCTTTAATCCCGTACTTAGTTGCCATTCCAACAGCATAGCCAGTAAAACTGTGTAAATTTTTGTTAAGAAATTTTTTGTAATTATTCTTTACTATAGAGACAAATAAATCATTTTTGTATTGTTTAAGCTCTGGTTGGTCTACAAAAATACTAAACAAGATATCCAATGCACCTGTTTCACCTTTTCTTATCAGGTTAAAAAATTTATTCACAGAAAAAAGCTGAAGGTCAATGTCCCCTTTTTGGTTCTTTTGGGTGCTTTGGTTGCTGTTGGCAGTAAAATGGTTCAGGTCATTCTTAAGTAAAATTTGGTCTTTATTCTGGATAAAAATACCCTTAATATCAGTATCAGAATCTTCATTAAAAGTCCCATAGAGCCTTGAGCCGTATTCAGTAAGATACAAAACCCTGGCTTGGTGTTGCTCCTCGAATTCTTTTATAGTTTGATTTAGTGTCATTTTAGTCTCCTCTGCCTCTGGATATTCTTTTGGCTTCGTATTCTTCGAGCATCATTAGACTCAATTCTAAGTCTTTGGTTTCACCTTTTTCATCTTGGGCTTTTTTAATCTTTTGTTCAAGGTGTATTTTTTCTTTTTGTATTTCTTGATATGTCATCTTCTCTCCTCTTTAAATATACCTTATTATACCATAATTATGCTTCAGTTTTCCTTAGTTATAAATAGTAGAAAAGGGACTTGATGTCAGTAAAAGAAGAATATGCAAAAGATGTAAGGTATTTCTCATCAGTAAGGAATTACACCTTGGCTCTTTTAAATGCCTTTGGTGGAGTAAACCTCTATATAAACCAAGAGGATACAACCCTTGATAAAGTATATGAGCTGGATATTAAATTTGGTAATTATGAAAAAAGTATAGTCCTTGAAGACCTCTCAGAAACTGATATACAAAAAGGGAATTTTAACTATATACCAAGGATGATTCTTTCATTCGAGGGCATGAGCAAAGCCCAAGACCGTCAGACCAATAAATTTCAAAAATTCAGCAAAAGAATATACCACCCGGATTTTAAAAACCAGATGCTTCAAGTAGCCTATAACTCAGTTTCTTATGATTTCCATTTTAGCTTATTGTTACAAGCAAGAGGCTTAACCCAGGCATCACAAGTAACAGAGCAAATCCTGAGTTATTTTAAACCGACTATGAACCTAAATATACTAGAGTGTCCTATTTTTAATGAAAAAACCGAGACTCAAATACAAATCTCTGATCCTGCTTTTGAAATAAATGATGATTTTGAAGACAAAGATGTAAATATTATATCCGTTACCTTTGACATTACAGTAAGGGGTAATATATACAGCCCTATTACATTGGTAGCACCATTAGATACCATCAAAATATTCACACACATATGGGACCTTCAGGATATAGAAGATTCTAAAATGAGTAGTTATTATAAATTCGAGAGAGATCAAAACTCTGGTATACTTAATATAACAGAAAGAATGTTTAATGGTTCTATACCTTATGATGAAGTAATAGAAGCAGAAAATGAAAATATAGTAATAAACAACAGACAAGACTACATGCCACCACAAATAACCATAAAGACAACAAAAACACCACTTAAAGTCATAGACAAAACAATATAAGGAAAAGTATGGAATTGAAGGACAGCTATAAAAAAGATTTTGAGAAAATAAGGGGTGCCTTGTTAGCCCAGATACAGAATAACTCCAAGCTATCAGAGGAATTGATGGCTAAATTTGCCTTGGAGGATTACTCTTTATTAGAAGAACATGCTCTTTTGAGTAAGATTATTCTTGATTCTACTAAGACACTTTCAGAGGCTTATAAACAAGCCCCTGATATTCTTGAGAAAATAGGGAAAAATCAACCTAAGGTTAAAATCAACCTTGATGACTTGATGGATTAGTTTTATAAATAAAGTGTAAGTTGATGATGTTAGCTACATTTCTTGATTCCTGGTTGAGATAGCCTTACAATACTTAAAACAGGAACTACAATGAAAATAATAAAATGGAATTCAAATATATATCAACCATACTCATACTTAGTATACCACATTCCGACTAATTTTTGGTATTATGGTATACAATATCAAAAACGATCAGGGGTAGCTAATCCATCCAATCTTTGGAATGATGAAAGCCTATATCCATACTACACATCATCAAAACGGATAAAAGAATTAATAAATTTGTATGGAAAAGATAGTTTCAAAATATCTATTAGAAAATTACATAACAATCAAAAAGAAGCAGAAAAATGGGAACAAAAATTAATAAAAAGAGTTATTAAAAAAAGGGGAAACATAAATGGAAATTGTGCAGGAATTGTTACTAATTTAAATATGATAAGAATAACTAATGGTACCATAGAAAAAATGATTTACAAAACTGATATTTTACCGGATGGATTTTATAGAGGGAGAATAACTACTGGTAAAATAAGAGTAAATAACGGCACCATTGAAATTTTAACAAGTGAAGATAATATACCAGAAGGATTTGTAAAAGGCAGGTTGACTAAAGGTAAAATTTGTGTAAATAATGGTATAATTGAAAAAGTAGTTTTTGCTGATAATATACCTAAAAATTTCATCATAGGTAGGCTTATAGGCGAAAGAGTATGTGTGAATAATGGTAAACATGATATTTTAGTAAACCCCAACAAAATACCAGATGGATATATAATAGGTAGCTTACAAAAAGGTAACTATATTTATAACAATGGTGAAAATGAAGTTAAATGTAAACCCAATGAAGCACCAGATGGATATGTTAAAGGCTGTATCAAAATAATATGCCCATTTTGTGGTAAAGAAGGTTCAGGCAGTAATATGAAAAGATATCATTTTGATAAGTGTAAAAATAAATGAAATATTTACAAATTGGCAGGAAAATAATTGATAAAAAATTACCATATACTCAATTAGAAGAAATAAAAAACTCACTGTACACAACAGAAGATTTTATTGATTTTTGCTCTGATTATAAAAATTGGACATATAATGAACATGATGAACTAAAAGCAATTTTAGATACACCTAAAAACCAAAATGGTTATTATAAAGATTTATATGGTCAGCGAGTGTCATATAATGGTAATAGAACATTAAAAAAATCACACACAGAAATATATTTATCTATTATACATAAGAACGAAATACAAAAATGTAAAGAAGATTTTAAATATTTTAGAAAGTATTATTGTTTAATAAAAACAAAAGATGGGTTGTCAAGACCCGAAGTTAGAAAATACCAAGAAGACCTTGAAGATGCATTACTAAGTAAAGAAGATATTTCAGTTTCTTGGTCACGCCAAGCAGGCAAAACGATTTTTGTTGGTGTTTATTTATCATGGTTGTTTTTATTTCATCCAGAGTCATTGAATATGGGTATAGTTGCCAATAGACCAAAAACCGCATGGGAAGTCCTTGATAAAATAAAAAAAATATTAGCCGAGGTGCCAATATGGATGCAAAGGGGTGTAGAAATTTGGAACAGAGGTGAAATAGAATCTGACAAAGGGACTCGGATAATGACGGATTCCGCTGGGGAGAGTAGTTTTAGAGGGTTTACTTGTGCTGTTATTTTTGTAGATGAGGTAGCATATATACCAGTAAATGATTGGCAAGATTTTCAAGATTCTGTTATTCCTACTATGTCATCTTTAAAATTTAAACAATTAATATATACCAGTACTGCTTATGGTATGAATCATTGGGCAGAAATTGTTGATAATTCTAAAATAAAGATACAAGAAAATATTGCAAAGGTCAAAGGCACCGAAGTTATAGAAATTGATGGTAATATCATAACTGTAGAGGACTATTATGATAAAAACAATAAATAAACCCAGAATCGAAAAAATATCTACAAAAAATGGCACTGAATATATAGTCACATATAATACACTAGAAAGTTCTAATGGTATGACTCTAGTGGAAAACGATTGGAGAGAAGTGCCTCATTATGATAAATTTGGTGAACTACTAACACCAGAAAAATACAAAGAACAAGTAGTCAAACGAAATGGCTTGAAATTTTTTGAGTCCACGGAAGAAAATAAATTTCTTGGTTCTTCTGCTACATTGATCTCTGGAGATATATTATACAAAATAGAACAACACATAAAAGGTGTCGTTACTATCAATCACAACATATTAAACAATTTAGATATGTACTCTATAGTGAAAGAAAATCACAATTATATCATATCAGTAGATACATCAAAAGATGGCATTGATGATTTTAGCATAAGTGTTACAGATGTTACTAAATTTCCATTTGAACAAGTAGCATCGGCTAATTTACAAGTAGATTATTTAGTTATGCCTGACTGTATAAACGAGTTAGGTATATATTATAATAATGCATTTGTTATAGTAGAGAATGTAGAAGGATCAGGTCAATCTATTACTGACCAGTTGTTTTTTATACATGAATATCCAAATTTATACAGAGATAAAAATATAAACGGGAGAGTTGGTTTTAAAAAATATACAGGGTTCAGGACTACTAAAAAATCAAGACCCTTGATTCTTAATATGCTTAAGGTCTTTATAGAAGAAGGAAAGTTAATAATAAATTCTCATAAACTTTTAACACAACTTTATACATTTAGTAATAACAAAGGTAAATACCAAGCTCAAGATGGATTTAAGGACGATGCTGTTATGTCAATGTGCATTACTTTTGCTCCGTTTTTAGAGGTAAAGGTATTTGATAACTTCGATTTATTTACTAAACACTTACACATAGAAGATTCCAGTATAAAAACCACTGATTTTATTTCAACACTTGATATAGGTTCAGCGGATGACGGCACAGAGGATTACGAAGCCCAGGAACGCCTAAGAGAAACCAGAAAGCAGTTTAAAAGCGAGCTAGGGGATGATTATAGCCTTGGGTCAGAAAACTATGACCTTTAAGGTAATTTTAAGGGTGGTTTTCACCGCATTTTATTACATCTATTGATTTATTCAGACAGCCGTTTACCACGGTACACCAAAAATAACCATGAGCGTTACAGGTCTTTCTATCCCACTTGGGGTTATAAGTCCCGTCCCTTTTGTTTTTACAAGGGTCAACAGGCTCTGGGTTTACAGGCTCTGGTTTTACAGGCTCTGGTTTTACAGGCTCTGGCTGAGGTGTTGGCTCTGGCTGAACAGGCACGGGGTGGTCAGTAGCTATCTTCTTTTTTCTGAAGTCATAAGCCCATGCACCTGCCGCTATAAGTAAAATTACTACTAAAAGTTCCATATTAATCCTTTACTCAAATACTACTGCATTGAGTTCTGTATTATTTATACAAGCTTTTATTTCATCTAATTTTTTATGAAGTGTTCCTTGAACCCCGGCGCCACTTAAAATTTTAACTTCAATTTTATCCATCAGGGTTGACTTGTCTATTCCTCTTGCCGTGCTCAGAGTATCACAATAAGGTGTCAGGGCATTTACACCGTCTCTGTACTTCAAGAGTTCTGCTCTTTGTACTTCCCATGACTGGATTTCAAAATCAGCCACATCAGACAAGTTATTATTAATTATGTTTTGATAAAAAACCACAGCTTCTTTTTCTTTTATAGCCTTGAGTTCATCAAGGGTTTTTTGTCTCTTAGGAACATTTTTCCACTCGTTACCCATCCACTTTTGGTTAGGTTCGTTATTAGGTGGAATAGGTGTTCCGTTTGTTGGCTTAATCCCTCCCGGGAAGTCTTTCGATCCTTGGAAGTATCTCATTTCGTTGTATAAGTAGTATTTCATATTTTTCCTTTTTATTTGGCTTTTATAAAGTATTTAGTATCAGGGTTGTCTGAAATCATGGGTTCTATTAATTGTGTTCCTGGGTCGGTGGTGTAGATGTAAGCAGAACCAGCTTGATCAAATCCTGTGTCTTCTTTTGGATTCCCTATAATACAAGCATCACCATAAATAGAAACACTATAACCAAAGTGATCACTTGCAGTTGGGCTTGGGTTATGTATCTCTTGTTCTAAACTCCATGTAGTACCAGAACGGGTGTAAACATAAACTGAACCAGCACCAGTTTCTCCTGTATCCTCATAAGGTGCACCCATGATACAAGTATCACCGTAAATAGAAACACTATAACCAAAAAAATCATCTGCTGTAGGGCTTGGATTATTTATCTCTTGTTCTAAACTCCAAGTAG
>JAOZKZ010000312.1 GCA_029935075.1 Campylobacterales bacterium | reverse complement strand
CTTGACTCAGTTTTTAAACCGTTACCAGAAGATAATTATCATGACCCGTTTGAGACCGTGGCGTTAGCGAGAGTTATTGACTCGATGATTACGCATATCAAAGGTGCTGAGAAGAAACAAGCCAATGTTGGTGATTTGTTAGCTGCACTTTTTGAAGAAGAGCGAAGTTATAGTGTTTATCTTTTAAAACAACAAGGGGTTTCAAAACTTGAAATTACCGAATCTTTAACAGAAGAGAAGCATAAAGTTGAGAAAGTTGTTGCCCCTAAAGAGGATGGCGATCTTGCAAATTACACAGTAAATCTTAACGAAGTAGCAAAAAGTGGGAAAATCGATCCCGTTATCGGAAGATCAGATGAGCTCAATCGTGTTATGCAAGTACTTTGTCGTAGAAAGAAAAACAATCCACTATTAGTAGGAGAACCTGGTGTTGGTAAAACTGCTATCATTGAGGGATTGGCACTTAAAATTATCAATGATGAGACTCCAGAGATTTTGAAAAATGCAACGCTATTTTCACTTGATATCGGTGGTCTTCTTTCAGGAACTAAATATAGAGGCGACTTTGAAAAGCGTCTTAAAGGTGTTTTAAGTGAGTTAGAGACGATTGACAATGCTATACTTTTCATAGATGAGATACACACAATTGTCGGAGCGGGTTCAACTAGTGGCGGTTCGATGGATCTTTCAAACTTGCTTAAACCTGCCCTCGCAAGTGGTGGTATCAAATGTATCGGTGCTACAACTTATAGTGAATATAGAAACTTTTTTGATAAAGATAAGGCTCTAAGTCGTAGATTTGCAAAAGTAGATGTTGAAGAGCCAAGTATTGATGATACATATGAGATACTTCTTGGACTAAAAGATAAATATGAAGCACATCACAATGTTACTTATAGTGATAAGACGATTAGAACAGCGGTGGAGCTAAGTAAAAAACATATCAATGATAGGTTTTTACCAGATTCGGCTATTGACCTTATCGATGAAGTTGGAGCGTCATTTCATATAGATGAGAAAAATAGAGTGGAAGTAACTGTTGCTGATATCGAAGAGATTGTTGCAAAAATTGCAAATATCCCAAGTCGTCAAGTTTCTACAGATGATATAGCAGTACTTAAAAACTTAGAGAGTGATCTCAAAACTAAAGTATTTGGTCAAGATGAAGCGATTATCCAAGTTTCTAAAGCGATTAAAAGAGCAAGAGCAGGATTAGGTCGTCCAAATGCACCTATCGGATCTTTCCTTTTTGCTGGACCTACAGGTGTTGGTAAAACAGAAGTTGCAAAACAGTTAGCTGATGTAATGGGCGTGAATTTTGAGCGGTTTGACATGAGTGAGTATATGGAAAAACATAATGTTTCAAGACTCATCGGTGCACCTCCAGGATATGTGGGTTATGAAGAGGGTGGACAGTTGACTGAAGCTAATAGAAAACATCCTTATACAGTTCTTCTACTTGATGAGGTAGAAAAAGCCCATCCAGATATTATGAACATCCTTTTACAAGTGATGGATAATGCAACGCTAACGGATAATGACGGTGTAAAAACTGACTTTAGAAATGTTATCGTCATCATGACAAGTAACTTAGGAACCAAATCCGCTCCAAAAGTTGGATTTAACAAAGATGAAACACATCAAGCAAATGAAGCAATTGGTGATTTCTTCGCACCTGAATTTAGAAACCGTTTAGATGCTGTTGTGCATTTCAAACCACTTGGTGAAGAAGTTATGGTAAATATCGTTGAAAAACTTTTAGTTGAACTTCAAGATCAATTAAAAGATAAAGAGATTACTATCGAAGCAAGTGTTGAAGCAAAAATTTACTTTGCAAA
>JAOZKZ010000124.1:2634-6365 GCA_029935075.1 Campylobacterales bacterium | reverse complement strand
CCTCTGATAGAGCAGTTCAAGGATATGCACAACATGGACATAGAAAAGCTGGCGGCATGGTACTTTTGGCAAAAGAGTTAAAAAAATTAAAAGATAAATTTGATTGTGAGATACATCTAGTTGGTCACTCTGCGGGTTCAATTCTATTTGGATACTGGATGGATGAACTTATAAAAAGAGAACTCTCTGTTAATTCGATAACTTTTTTTGCTCCTGCTTGTACGATGGAGTTTGCTAACAAACATTATATCAAAGCTTGTGATAAAAAAATCTTTGAAAAAGAGAAGATGTTTATACATATTATGGATGATGAGAGAGAGTGTGCAGACAATGTTGCACTCTATAAAAAATCAGTTTTATATTTGGTAAGTCGTGCATTGGAAGATATCCATAAAACACCACTACTTGGAATGGAGGCAGCTTGGAATCTCTCTTGTGCAAAAGACAAAGATAAATTTAACAAAGTCAAATTTCCAGATATGCAGAGATGGGCTAAATTTGCAAAAGGTGTGAATTGTTTTGTATATGACAAGTCACAAAGTAAAGTACAAACTTCAATATCTGGAGATTATATCGATTTGTCACATTTATCATTTGATAATGATATTAAGATTATTGAAGAGACTATCAAACAGATTAAAGGTGTAAGTGAGTTAGAGTTTAGAGTAGAGAATTTAAAAAATTAAAGGAGGTAGTTAGAGATGGAAATTGATGGAAATATTAAGTTTATGGCAATCATGGGGTTTGCACTTATTGGTCTATTTTTAGGTTTTTGGGCGTTGTTAAAACAGAAGACTTATATGAATGCTGAGACTAAAGAAGTAATAGATATTGAGTTACCATTTTTTGGAAAAATAAAGAGCCAGTATCCCTCTTTGATTATCGTCTTTTTAAGTTTTGCGTTAGTGCTTTATCTATTGAATCAGGTAAAAGAGACTAGAAAAAAATATTGGGATATTACAGGACAGTTTGTTTCCAATGAGATTAATAAAAGTTGGGATGTAAATGGGTTGCATATACACCCATGTGATATCAATCCTACTATGGATAAAGATACAGGAGTATTTAAATTTAGCTTGGCAATTGAAGAGGGTAAGTCATTTGAAGATGTTTATAAAGCTATCAGCTATACAGATAAATATGAATCAATAATTTTAGAACCCCAAAAAGAGTTAACAAAATACAACAGTAACAAAGAGAAAAATTCTAGTTTAATTGCCGTAGAAAATTCAATTATACGGCAATATAAACCGATTAAACTGATAAAAATGCAGTAGGAGGCAAAAAGATGAAAAAATTATTTATAAAGATTGCTGTAGTCATGTTTGTTATGACTACAGCAAAGGCTGATTTATTTCAATTTATGAGTCAAAATGAGAACTCTTATCTTAGATATTGGCAAGTAATGATTTTAAATATTAATTATGGATATACAGATGGCTACGGCAGAGTGCATATAAATATGCAAAGAGGTAACTATACTGCGATACTTAAAAAAAATAATATGAGAGATAAAAATGTTAATTTGCAGATAAATAATTCTCAAAACTTGAGAATTATTTATGTACCGTAATAAAAGGAGGTATCTAAAATGTTTAAAGTAACAATCGACCCAGGTCATGGGGGTAAACAAAAAGTTGGTGGTTCATCTGCCAATAATGCTATTGGTATAGAGGGAACTTTAGAAAAAGATTTAACACTTGAACTTGGACTATTGTTGCAAGAGTATCTTTTAGGTAGTGGTTATGAGGTATTGATGACCCGAGATAGTGATGTAAATCTTGGATTGAAAAATCGTGCAAATCGTGCAAATGATTTTTCCTCTGATATATTTATATCAATTCATTTTAACGGCTATTTTGATTTTGAAGTTCAAGGAACAGAAACATGGGTTTATCCTGATACACATGAAAAGAATAGATCATTAGCAACTTTTTTACAGCAAAATCTTGTTTCAGTAACAAAATATAATGATAGAGGATTAAAATCTGGTAAATATGGAGTTTTAAATCCCAATCGACATGATGCTAAAACAGCGGTTTGTTTAGTAGAAGTAAGTTTTCTCACAAATCCTGAAGATGAACAAAAACTTCAAGATTGTGCTTATAAAGATGAACTTGCAAAGGCAATGTATCAAGGTGTAGAAGATTATTTTGAGTTAACAATGAATCTTGAAAAAGGCATATCTCCAAGAATGACTAGTTCTCCATATATGATTAAAAAAGTGGATGTTTTGGTTGAAGATGGGGATGCTTAATAATAAATTGAAGGTTTTATTATGAAAATCGAATCAGCAAAAGAGTTTAAACGTGAAATAGTTAACAATAAAGCATTACAAAAAGCTTTAAAGGAAGATCCTGTAAAAGCGGTGGAGGAGATGGATATAGGTAATCCGCTTGAAAGAGATGTTTGGATTTATCGTATTGTAGTTTCTGTATTGGGATTGACGGTTGTTTTGTCTGTAGCAGGGGCGATACTTTTAGTTTCCATAGATAAAAAAACACCGGAAGTTTTAGTTGCTTTGGGCTCTGCTGCAGTGGGAGCATTGGCTGGATTGCTAGCTCCTTCCCCAAGATAAGTATTTTAAGATGAAACACTTATAGAACTTTATACAAATATAATTTGTTAACTTAAAAAGGTAGGAGAATATCATGTTAGATATCAGAAAAATAGTATTGGCAGGGATTGTAGTTGCAGGTAGTATGTCACTATATGCGGAAGTAACGCTAGTGAAACCCAAACTGAGTATAGTAAAGTTAAAAAAAGAGAAGCTATATCGTAATCCTACAATAGGGAGATATGGGCTTGATTATTGTCGTGAATATACGAAGGAGTGTGGACAACCAGCGGCGGATGCTTTTTGTATCCAAAATGGCTGGGACTATGCGAAGAGCTTTAGAATCAAAAGAGATACCCCACCTACTAAAACGATAGGTGATAAAAAGAGCTGTACCCATGATGGATGTGACAGGATTGTTAATGTCAAGTGTGCCAAGGGTACAGATAAAGACGGCTATATAGGCAATCCAAAAGTAGAAGGTGTTGCCTTGGACTATTGTCGTGAGTACGGTGAAAACTGCGGTAAACCAGCAGCCAATGCGTTCTGTATGCAGTTTGGACCTTTTAGATCATCTGATTTTAAATTTTGGATGCAAAGTCCTCCGACTAAAACTGTCGGAGATAAAACAGATTGTAAGCATACGAATTGTACTAGGATTTATAAGATTAAATGTGTACCAATTTTAGACTAAATAAGGAGAATATCATGAGAAATGAAAAATATATAATCTTACGAGATAAACAATCGCTTACATCTTTAGGTGATGTTTTTTCTGGTCAGCCAAATATCAGAATGAGAACAGGTTCGGTAAATTT
This sequence comes from Campylobacterales bacterium, assembly GCA_029935075.1. GTDB lineage: Bacteria > Campylobacterota > Campylobacteria > Campylobacterales > QNZT01 > SZUA-1433. The sequence continues at coordinate 2,990 of JAOZKZ010000124.1, read as the reverse complement.
ACCTGAACCACAACTAGAGTTTGAAACGCTAAGAAAAAAAGATATTTTAGAGTTGCAGAAAGACCCTGAAGTTGTATCTGTTGCTCCATCAATGCCAATGCGTTTAATCACTCCTGTCAGTACAAATAGTGTAGAAACGATGACAGAAGAGGGAAAAACTTGGGGTGTAGAAGTCACTGGTGCATCCGCATCGTCATATATTGGTGAAGGTGTAACTGTTGCGGTACTTGATACGGGGATAGATGCTAACCATGAAGCATTTTATGGTATGGAATTGATTCAAAAAGATTTTACAGGTGAAGGTAATGGTGATGAAGTTGGTCATGGTACACATTGTGCCGGTACAATTTTTGGTA
>JAOZKZ010000124.1:0-2534 GCA_029935075.1 Campylobacterales bacterium | reverse complement strand
TGGTACACATTGTGCCGGTACAATTTTTGGTAGAGATTGTGGTGATAAACGATTTGGTATTGCACAAGGAGTTAACCGAGCACTGATTGGAAAAGTACTTGGTACAAATGGAGGCTCGTCTGACCAAATTTGTAAAGCAATCCTTTGGGCATCTGAAGAGGGTGCAAATGTTATCTCCATGTCTCTTGGATTAGATTTTGCAGGATGGGTAAAGTGGTTGAGTGAAAATGATTATCCTGTTGATTTAGCAACATCTATGGCATTGGAAGGTTATCGTACAAATATTCGTTTATTTGATGACCTTGTAGCCATGGTAGGGACACGCAATCAAATGTTTTCCAATGGTTCAATTATCATAGCTGCTGCTGGAAATGAGAGTAAGCGAAATATAAAACCTGATTATGAAATTTCAGTATCACCGCCAGCTGCTGCTAGAGACATTATCTCCGTAGGTGCTTTTAAAACTGATGGTGCTCCACATAATGCTTTAGATGTAGCATATTTTTCAAATACGGGAGCAAATATATCCGCACCGGGTGTAGATATCTACTCTGCAAAAGCAGGTGGAGGATATACCTACATGAGTGGAACCAGTATGGCAACACCTCATGTAGCAGGTATTGCAGCACTTTGGGCAGAAAAACTGTTAAAAGAGAGAGGCAATATCAATAGTTTAGAATTGACATCAAGATTAATAGCTTCTGCACAATTAAATCGTCTTAAAGATGGGATTGAATTGGTAGATATTGGGGCTGGACTGGTGCAAGCACCACTTTAATAATTTAAGGAGAATGATATGGGCAAGTTAAGTTTTAAAAGTATATTTTTTAGCATATTTATATTTATAAGTTTACATGGGAATATATTTGCAAAAAATATAGTGATATGTATAGATGGAACAGGTGATACTAACGGTACTGCTAAAGATGCAAACAATACAAATGTTGTACATTTTGCACAAGCATTAGTCAATGATGATAAGCAAATTGTTAAGTATTTTTCTGGTGTCGCTACATCCAAATGGAAGTTTGTTAACAAAAAAGGTGAATATACAGGTTTTGGGGCTAAGGGTATTAGAAATGATGCAGATAAGTTTTTAAAAGAGGTCTATAAAACTGACGATAAAATATACATTTTTGGTTTTAGCCGAGGAGCTGCAATCGCTAGAGATTTAGTAAATAATATAGACAATAAAACAGTTAGATTGCTTGGTTTGTGGGATACGGTAGCAGCTTTTGGTATACCTATAGATATCCTTGGTTTTCCATTCGGTAGAATAAATATAGGTAAAAAGCTTGATATCCCATCAACCGTTGAACAAGTATATCACTTAGTTTCAATTGATGAAAATCGTTCAGCATATATACCTACATTGATAGAAAATACAAATCATGTTGAAGAGGTTTGGTTTACTGGGGTACATGCTGATGTAGGTGGAGGTTTTGGTGAGCGAAGACTTGCAGATATAACACTTAATTTTATGATAACTAGGGCAACAAAACATGGTTTAATGTTTAAAGAAGCGTCACTTGCATCAATTCCTCTAAATGAGAAAGGAGAAGGAACTATACACTATAAGGATGCAAAAGAACTGCAACTTAGAAAAATATTTGTTCGTGAAAATGATACAAATACATCAAAAAAACCAAAAATTCATAAGAGTGTTTTTGAGCGTATGAAATATGATGAAACATATAAACCAGACAATGTACTTAGTTTGGATGGAGCTTATGTGATTGTAAAATAGAGGTAAAAATGAAACACTTACGAAACTTTTAGCTCCTATAATTGTAAGTACAAAACACTAGGAGGTGTATTATGAGAAAAAAGATTTATCAATATGAAGTTAAATTCATTTGTGGCATGAAAAAAAAAGGTGATGTTGTGGCAGCGGGAAGATATTTTACTGCGATAAATGTTAATAACCCAAATAAAGAGAATGTAACTATAAGAAAAAGGATATCTGTTGCTTATCCAGGTGAAAAAGTTGGTCCAATAACAAAATTTTTTAAAGTTGAATTTAAAGAGCATCAATCTTTTGAAATTGATTGTCCTGATATAAAAAGACATTTGAAAGATATTATAGATGATAACGAAAAGTTTGTGAAGGGATTTGTCATCATTCAAAGTCCTGCTCCTCTTCATGTGACTGCTGTTTATACCGTAGAGGATTTAAAAGGAAATATCAGATCTATGGATGTTGAGAGAGAATTACCAAGAAAAATTAAAATTGATGGAAAAATTTAAAAAGAAGGAAAGTGCTAGGTCAAATAGAGGTAAAAATGAAACACTTACGAAACTTTTACCTCTTATAATTATCTTTATCAAGTAAAGGAGTTTGTAGATGTCTAGAAAAGCAAAACAGCCTCAGATGCAACAAAGTTCTAAATTTTTATTTAGTCCGGAGGTAATAGTTGATTTTATATTCGAGCATGGTCTTTTTTATATAGCAATTGAAAATATTGGTAATCATAATGCCTATAATATCTCTGTTGATTTCAATAAAAAAATATTTGGGATTGAAGGAAGCAAAG
>JAOZKZ010000311.1 GCA_029935075.1 Campylobacterales bacterium | reverse complement strand
TGATAACACCTTTTTGTTTGAGTTTATACAAATACAAAAGCACCTGCCACTTTACAGCCTCGACATCACTATCACTCTTTTTAATCTCAACAAGATAATCTTTTGTGAGTTTGTCTATTTTGACATTATCGATAGAGATTTCAGTATTTTTGTTTTTCTCTTCATTTATCTCATGAAGAATTTTACCGATACGGACATCTTCAGAGTTATCTTCTAGGTTGATGCGGTTAGAATGAAGCCAAAGTTTTGTTTTGCAAATAAAGTAATAAGATATCATTGTTCCTGTTGTCATTTTACTCTTTCAATAGTTTTTTTGCATTTTTGTTGCTAACAACTTTTTTACCTATCTTCTTTTCAATAGCTTTTCGTGTGTCACCTGCGATACTACCACCATCCTTAGCAATCGTCATATTTTCACTTAAATCTGATGGCTTTTTCTCTTTTGAAATCTCTGTAGTCGTTGCTTCGGCTAACATGTTTAAAACGAGTTCAAGATTAGTCATGTTGTCTCTTAGGTTTTCTTTTTTAAGTTCTTTAAGATTTTTATACTCTTTTACAGAGTGTCCACTCCAAGCTTTAGTAAGAATATCAGTCAAGATAGCAAACTCTCGCCCCTGCTCTACTCCTCTTTTTTCCCACTCATCTGTTAACTCTTTTCTAACCTCTATGCTTTTTAATCTTTGATTTATCCACATGGTAGAGTAACCAAGGTTTAGATAATCTTGCATCGCAGTATCTATAGATTTTTCTGGGTCTTGCATCGCTTCAAGTCGTTCATACCCTACTTTTGCCAACCAAAGCTTAAAAGGTTCTACCTGTGGTGATGGTATAGACTGTATCAGCCTTAAAAGTTGTTCGGTTGTAGCAACATCAGTAAGTCTCATTTTCCCATCTGATGCCTTCAATTTCAACTGGCTACAATTTGTAGCCAGTTGACTTCCATCACTTTTTAAGCGAGTTTTTAAAACACTCCAATATTTTCTAGGATTTGAGCTTTGAGTTAAAACCTCTATAACATCAACAATACTAAAAAACCACAACTCATTTTCACTATCCCAATGACTTCGTATCTGTTTTGATTCAAAAAGTTGTATTTTATCCATCTTTTTATACCTTGTATTTATTCATAGACCATTTTCCCCATCTGGGAAAAATGGTCTCATTATGTTATTTTATCAGAAAAAAAACTTTACTTTTAAAAATATTTCAAATTGTAATGTTTTACTACCAAAATAATCCATCAACTTTATTTTTAACATAATCCACCAACTGTAAACCTTTTCGGATATCAAAAATTTCTTCACTTGCTAAATATACTCCTAATGCATTATCAAAATTTTCAACAATGGTGTTAAATGCTGTCTCTTTTTTTACTCCAATATAATAAAAATTTTGATTCACAATATACAAACTTGCATCTTTTTTAATTTTAGAATAATCACTTTCTATCTCTTTCATATTCTTCCAAAAAAACCTATCTTGTTTTATTGCTTTTTTTCTAATATCAAGTTCAACTAACTCTTGCCATAGTGATTTAGCATGTTGATTAAGTGGCATAAAAAAGCTAAAACTCAATGGTGCATCTTTTATAAGTACAAAATCATCATCAATATTTTTAAAATTGAGCTTTTTAAACTCTTTATCAATCTTTTGTATATCAACTTGTGCATTATAATATTTATCTAATAGACCATAGTCATATATCTCTTTTTCACTCAAAGTTTTATACTTATCCAATATATCAATTGTCTGTTTCATGTCATAATCATTATAAATTTTATAACCCTCAAACTCTTTTCCATTGATAACTCTTGCAATTTTAATTATATCAGCTCGTCCAATATCATCTTTTTCAGCACTT
>JAOZKZ010000123.1 GCA_029935075.1 Campylobacterales bacterium | reverse complement strand
AAAATGGTTCAAAAGATGCTGGAAAAATGAGACTTGAGGGGAAAGAGTACATCGTACAAGATGGCGATGTGATGCATTTTAGATTTAATGTGTAAATAAAGCTAAAAAGCTTTATTTAATACTAACCAAAGCGGGGAGCTTTGGTTAGTTAAGAGTAAGGTTTAGTAACCACCTGCACCTGTTGCACCAGTACTACCAGTTACGGCATCACTTTGTCTATCATCGCTATTTGTTAATGCAAAGATAAGAATATGAGCTGGAAGACCACCTGTTACTTTGAAAGTAACATACTTATCTTTAACTCCACACCCTTGACTCTCTTTAACAATAAGCGAACCTTGAACCCAATAACCTCCAGTAGGTGTTGTTACATGAATTTGCATAATATCACAATCCCAAACATTTCTTGCCTTTCCATCTAAACCAAGAGCCTTAGCAGGAAGTTTAACAGTAACTTCCATTATACAATCAGCAGCAATATTTCCTACTGGATCTTGTTCTCCCAAAGTTACTTGTGAATTTGAATCTTTGATATCAAGAGAACCTGCAAATAAAACATCAGCATTTGGAATTTTTGTAACATTTGGAACAGAAGCAGATAAAGCACTAGCTTTTTGTTTAGTCGCAGCATCTAAAATTGTTACACCTTTTTGTACAGCTTCAACCGAACAAGGTGTTGCTTCACTACAACCATCTAAACCTTTAATAATTTTAATTGTTGCAGTCTCTACATTAGCACCATCAGCTGTCTTACCCGTTACTGGAAACTCAACTGCTGAACCACTTTTTATCGTCTGTTTTACTTTACTCTCTGCTACAAAATCAATAACATAACCAGTTTTTGGATCAACTGTAGAGGCATTACTTCCACCACAACCACTCATCATCATTACCCCAGCAAGCACCGTACTTGCAACAACACTTGTTAATAAACTTCTTTTCTTCATGAATTTCTCCTAATTTTATTTTTATTCACTATGCACCTAAATCGACAGGTTTAAATTTATCTTGAATATAAATTATGTGATATTCAAGATATTGAATAAGTTTTGGAAAAAAATTGTATGAGAGGATAGAGAAATAGGCTATTTGTAAGTAGTATGGCAATATGAAAATATTTTTTAGAAGTTAGAGAAATAATATAAAATTAGATAGGTATGATAACCAAAAGCTAAAAAGCTTTGGTTATCATAAAGTGTTAAAAAGGATTAATCACCCTCCCGAACCACCAGTTGCACCAGTTGTACCTGCTTCTTGAGATCTTGCTGGTTTAATACTAAGTAGTGTAACTTCTACATTTTCACCACACAAATCTATACCAGTTAAATCTATAGTGAAGTTTCCAAGTTCATCCATAGTGCCAACCGCAGTAAACTGAGGCTCTTCGCCATCTCTTGTAATCATTGCAAAAACTTTATGACCTCGATTTGCAAAACCAGTTGCAACTGTTAATCCATCTAATTTAATAGCTTGACCACACTTCATACCTTTTACATCAATCTTTAAATCACTTGTACAAAAACCACTAACTACAGGAAGTATTGTGCCACCATAAACAACCATGTCCTTGGTAATATCATAGTCATATTTGCTAGGATTATTTTTAACCTCTTCTAAAGCTGCTAATCCATCTGCTGTTTTATATTTATCATCTGCTTCAACTCTATCAGCACAAGTTGTATCATCAGGACAACAAGTTGCAAGCAAATTAACAGTCAAACTACACCCATCACTCACTATTTGACAAGTTTCATTTCCTAGAGAATCTAAAGTTCTTGTTACTGTTGCACTTCCAGCTTCATTAGTTTCATCTCCTGTATTTCCAGCTAGAACTGTTTTATTAGTTTGACCAGTAATAACACTTGAAATAGTACCCGCAGCTTCTTCACCTGACTTTAACCCACCACTACAACATGAACCACTATTACTTCCACCACATCCACTTAATGCTAATACCCCTGCCAATACTGCACTTGCAACAACACTTGTTAAAACTCTTCTTTTTGTCATAATATTTCCTAAATTTTATATTTTAAATTAGCTCTAGTCTTTATCGCATTATTCATAAAAAATTAAAATAATGTGATAAAGACTAAAATAGCACCTAGTTTTATACTAAAAATTAAATATATTTAATATTAAATAATTTTAATTTAAAGTATCTATTTTAATTCTATTTTGACTATTATTAGAACCTAAATCTCAATCATTCTAAACAAATAAACCTTATAAAATAATAAACTGATGCATAATTTTGATAATTAATATTATTAATTAAATATATTTAATTTTTTATAAAAAAATAGATTTTAAAAATAGATTTTATTGTTTATTTTTCTCTTATAGTTATTATTTAATAAGCTTTATAGATTTCAGCTATCGCTTTTAAAGCTTATATGGCTGTATATTTAAAAATATTTTCTTAAAAATTAAATATATTTAATTAATTTTTTGATATTATAGAAGTATTATTATTTTACAATTTTACCTAGTTCTATTAACTACTTTTACTAGTCTAGTATTTTACTAGATATATAAAGCATTTAATACTAAAATCTAGGCTAAATACACAAGGGTCTATCGTAATGAAATTACCATTTCGCATCTTAATAACTCTGTTTACAGTCACCGCACTATTTGGAGAGTTTTCAGCAACTCAAATTCAACAAGCAAAAGAGATGGTAGCAAAAAATCCATCACTACTAAATACACCTCAAGCAAAACAGATGATGCAACAAAATCAAAAAGAATTAGTTACTGATAGTACAGTTAATAACTCATCACAAAATGTTGAAATTGTTGAAAACAACATCGAATTTGCACAAAAAAGTGTTTTAGTAGATAAACCAGAAACAGAAATAACAAATATAAGTTCGCTTAGACTATCACCTCAAGAATATAGAACAAATGATGAAGAGCTTCACCGTATCAAATCCAATCTAAATGAGAGAAGTCATAAAAGTCTTGAAAGATTTTCAAAAGAGTTTTTCAGAAATAAAAATAAAATTTCACAAAAAACCATCAATGCACCCGAGAATTATATCATCAATCGTGGAGATACTATTACCTTTTGGGTTTATGGTGCTACAAACCAACAACATGCACTAAAAGTGAACAATCAAGGAAATATAAACATACCTGAAATTGGTCCCGTACGCGTTGCAGGTGAGAAATATTCTGAAGTAAAAGAACTTTTAAGTAACTACCTTTCAAGCTCTTATAAAAATAGTGAAGTGGTAGTGGATTTAAACTCATACTCAACAGCACAAATCACGCTGACGGGTTTTGTAAATGCTCCAGGTATTTTTAATACAAGTTCTGTCTCAAGTGTCAAAGATATCCTTATAGAAGCAAAGGGCGTTTCAGATGTGGGATCAGTTAGAAACATACAAGTAAGACGAAATACTCAAACCATAGCAACAATAGATTATTATCATCTTCTTAGCGTTGGATTAGAGCATGGAGATATCGTTCTACAACCAAATGACACCATCCATGTACCTCGTGCATACGGTCTAGTACGATTGGAAGGTGCTGTAAACAAAGAGGCTATTTTTGAGATAGAGCGTGGTGAATCATTGGCAAAAATTTTAAAAATTGCTGGTGGAGTAGAGAGTAAAGCTGATGGACTTAAAATCCATGTCAAAAGATATGATAGAAACAGAGCTATAAAATATATGCAAATTTCTCTTAGAGAGGCAAGAAGTTTTAGACTACGAGATGGTGATGAGATTTATATAGGGCAAATGGATGTAACAAATGAAAGATATGTAACAGTTGTTGGAAATGTAGTATTAGAAGGTAAAAAAGAGATTAATGGTGAAAACATACAACTCTCTACATTACTTAGAAAAGAGATAAAAAATGGAAAGTTAAACAGTTTCTTTTTGGAAAATACGCAACTTGACTATGCCGTTATAAAAAGAGTTGGCGAAGATTTAAAACCAATAATGATAAATATAAATCTACAAAATATCTTAGATGGAGTAGAAGACTTTACACTTATAAGTCGAGATACACTTTATGTTTACAATAGACTTGATACTGGGCTTAATCAATTTGTTACTATAAAACAAGCATTTACTCAAGCTGAGATAGAAGATGAAAATACCACTCAAGTACTCTTTATGCAAGCTGGTAAACATCTATATACTGAGGGGATGACTTTAAAAGATTTAATATATGCAGCTGGGGTAAAAAGTCCATTTGATAAAAGTAAAATAAAAATTACCAACATAAATAATGCCCAAGCTGGAGTAGCTGATGTACAACTCATTGACTATCTAAGCAATCCTAATCATGTTCTAAAAGCATTTGACACCATATATCTTTTTGATCTTTTTGAGACAAATCCAATCAATGTAGCACATCTACATGGTGAAGTAGTCAAACCTGGTAGTTATGAAATTTCTGAAGCTATGACATTAGAAAAATTTATTGAAAGTGCTGGTGGACTTAATGAAAAAGCATATCAAAGAGAGTGTGAGATTATAAGATATCATATAGAAAATGGTGAACGACAAAAGAAAATTTTTACTGTTGAGCTTAATGAAATAGGCTCATTTTTAGTACAAGCACATGATGAGATAAATATCAAGCGTATTCCAAACTGGTATGATCGAAAAACTATTGCTATTGAGGGGGAAGTCAAATTCCCAGGAACTTATGTCATACACAGCGGAGAAAAACTCTCTTCAGTAATTGAAAGAGCTGGAGGATACACTAATGATGCATTTTTATATGGGGCAGTATTTACGAGAGAATCAATAGCCAAACTACAAAAAGAGAGTTTAAAGATTGAGCTTTCAAAACTTAAAGAGCAAGTGATTTTAGCAAGCCTTAGAGCAAGTGGAAGTAAAACTATGGGTACTATTAACATCACTGATAGTATCCAAGCAGTTGAATCTCTTATCGTAGAGGCAGAAAATTTATCACCCCTAGGTAGAATTTCTATCAACCTTGGTTATAATGAAAATGGCTACAATGGCAATGCCCTTTGTGAAGGGTATGAACAAAGTGGAAACCAATATGCAAATAGTGCCCTATCTGGAACAGCTAGTGATTTAACGCTTAAAGACCAAGACAAACTCTTTATACCATCATTTAATGATACCGTCGTGATAAGTGGAGAGGTTATGAATCCTATGGCATCTATCTATCTAGGAGATGGGATTAGAAGCTATATTTCAAAAAGTGGAGGGTTAACAGAAATTGCAGATACCGACCATATATATGTATTGCATGCCAATGGTGAAGCCCAAAAAGCCACTATTGGAAGTTATCTCTTCTCGTCAAATAAAGTAGATGTAAAAAAAGGTGATGTTATCATCATCCCTAAAAAGTTAATGTTCCAAAGAGGTATAGATGTCGTCGGTGAAGTAGCTGATATCTTCTATAAACTTACACTAACAGTCGCAGCGATGCATACTGTTGGTGCATTATAGAAGGATATAGATGCAAGAGACAAACGCACCACAATATATAGAAGAAGATGAGATAGACTTAAGAGAACTTTTTAGCACTATTTGGGAGAGTAAATTTACAATTGCTGTATTTGCACTTTTAATAACTTCCTTTGCACTTCTTTATGCATTAAAAAAACCAAATGTTTATACATCTTCTACAGTACTTATACTAAAAGAAAATAGTAAACCAAGCATCGGCGGTGGAGCAGCAGCTATGGCAGCTATGGCGGGAATAAGCTTAGGTGGTGGAGGTGGTGGAATTGATATAGCTGGACTTTTTAAAAATTTACTTAGCGACTACTCATTTAATAAAAATATTATTGAAAAACATAAAATTGACAACATGCTTTCTATTGAAAAAATAGAAAAAAACTTTATATTTGCCGCTGACAAGAGAGAAGTTTATAATTTTTTTAAATCTAATTCAAAAGAAGAAATAGATAAAGAAGAGATAGTTTTTGAAACATACAAGCAACTTAAAAATATCTTATCAACTTCCACAGATAAAGAATCTGGTGCAATAACACTTAGTGCTAAATTTGAAGATAGATTCGTAACAAAAAAATTACTTGAAATTTATCTTAAAGAGATGAGTGACTATATAAAAATATTAGATTTAAAAGAGATAGATGAACAAGTAGCGTATTATGAAAAAGAGTTATATGGTTCTAAAAACATAGATTTAAAATCAAATATCAATGAACTCCTTTCAACTCTTGTAAAAAAGAAAGTTCTATCACAAGCCGGAGAGTTCTACATGGTCAAGCAACTTACAAAACCTCAAGTTGCTTATGTCAAAGATAAAGCAGGACCCAAAAGAGCCCTCATTATCATTGTTGCATTTATAACTTCAATCATTTTAGGTATCTTTTTTATATTTTTCAGAGAGTTTATCAAAAACTCAGATGAACGCGATAGCGAACTATCATTTTAATATATAGGAATTATTATGTTTAAAATCATCTC
>JAOZKZ010000310.1 GCA_029935075.1 Campylobacterales bacterium | reverse complement strand
ATATATACCAATTCTTTCTAATTTCTTTTAAACAGTTAAACTCTATTTTTGAGTACAGAGGTAGAAGTTGTACCAGTTTCCCATCATCAAATAGTTTAAAACTAATCGTATCTTTTTCCACAAGCTTTTTATCTATGCGAATCTCCATGATTTCATTCGTGATAAATGAGATACCACTATGAGAATTAAGAGATTTTGATACAGGCATTTTTATCTTTTTGCCAGATGTAAATTCCATCTCAACGATACTATCTTCTTTTAAATCCCCAATCAAAGCAATATAGCAGTGCTCATTATCACAGCCAAAATAAATCTCTTCAATGGCAAAATCATGCATGCTCATCGAAGAGAGTTCATTTGCTAAGTTCATGCTTCCCGACCCAAGCCACTCATAAAAATTTGAAATTTTGCCATCTAATTCTGCTGTGATTCTATTTATCGCAGGTTTTATAAAACCATCATTGTTGTCACTTGTAGTTTGCACTATCGCCTCAAGTATATTTTCAGGAATTTTTTTATCCATGAGTGTGTAGATATTCATCAAATGTGTACGAAATAGCTTGTCAAATGTTGACCCTAAATCCGTATGATGGTCATCTCCATACCACCAAAACCAGTCAGAACTTTGAGCGATTAGAAATTCATTTTTAATTGTTTTTATAACCTCTTCATCTAAATATTTCTCATTTTTCTCAAAATCAGCTTTAGTTTGAAACAACATCTCCCAAGCTCTATTTTTTTCTTCATGTCCTATCCAGATATTGAAATTTCCATTTATCCAACTTCCTGGTTGTAACTCATGAAGCTCATTTGTTGCAATTTTTTTATCATTTGCTACTTCATCAAAAAGTCGGCTCTCAATCCAATTACATTCATCAAGTTCGCTATAAAGTAGCTCAAAAAACTCCATTGCATTATCTGGATAGTGTTCCCAAGCATTTTCACCATCAAGAATGATATTGACATTACAGTTTGTTGAACTGTTGACAAAAATCTTTCTAAGTCGCCCAATCAAATCAGCAACCGCACTTTTTGCATCCCAACCGCTGTAAGAGAAACCTATCAAGTCACTAAGTTCTCTATCTCTAAAAAATAGATTTATCGATTTATCTTTAAAATATAAAGTGTTGTTTTTATAAATATCCTCTTTTACAAAATGTCCACTTTTATATAAAACTTCTTGGTCACTACAAGCCCATGTAGCACCTTTTGTTTCTAACACTCTCAAAAAATCATAACTCACAGAACCCTCAGCTGGCCACCAACCTGTTGGTTTTTTTCCAAAGAGTTTTTCATAATATTCAACAGCACTATCTATCTGCATGAAGGCATACTCTTTAAAGTTGCCATCATACTTTGGAAGTGTTGTACTTTGATTTGCTAATTTTCCATTTTCTATATCAAAAAGAAGTGGCGAAATAGGGTGGTTAAAAGGTGTGGTAGATATCTCAATCTGCCCCTTAACCATAAGCTTTTTATAATAAGGAATAACCTCTTTTATAAAACTGCTCAAATTATTTAAAAGTTCAATTTTTTCCTCTTGTGTAAAACCCCTACCTTTTTTGATAAGATTTTTGACAATCGCATAATTGCTTCTGAGATAGTTTCCACACCATGATAAAATAAAAAGAACTTCTAAATCGATAAGCTCACTATTTGAAAAGTTCTCTTTTTTCAAAAACAGTTCTTGATATCTAGCAAATGGCTTTATCATGTTGTGTTCATTTGAAAAGAAAAGATACTCAACTAGATACTCTTTTTCATCGCTGCTTAGTTCTTCAACTCTTTTTCTCATAATTTTTAAAAACTTATCATTGACCTCAGGATTTTCATAAGCACCAAGTTGTACTAAAAGAGACGGAACAAGATTAAAAGTCGCTTTTATTTTT
>JAOZKZ010000309.1 GCA_029935075.1 Campylobacterales bacterium | reverse complement strand
TTTGCAAATAGAATTATAGAGTTAAAAGCTGATGGAACTGTGATAGACTTTAAAGGTAATTACGAAGAGTATATTGAGAAAATGGGGAAATAAGAACTTTCCCTATTTTGAAAAAGTAGCAAAAGCTACTTTTTCATATCAGATAAAAGTTTTTCGTTTGCGACAACGCCCATATATTGATTTTTCAAGTGTCCACTCTTATCAAACATCATCATAAATGGTATCTGACCACCCCAGTTAGTGTTCGCTTTTACAAATGAGACGATATCCCAAGCATCGTTTAAATTGATAACTGGATAATTTACATTGTTTTTCTTGACAAAATCTTTAATTTCATCTTGCTCCATTGGCATCTGTACTTGAACCGCTATGATTTGCAAATCATCTTTATGCTCTTTTTGAAGCTCTATCAAATGAGGCATCTCGATGATACATGGAGGACACATTGGACCAAAAAAGTTTAAAAGTACTGTTTTACCAGGGTACTGTTTAAACTCAAAACCATTTTGAGTTATGTTTATGTTGATAATTTTACCAGCAGTTGTTGTAAGTGCCATCTCATTTGATGACTTAGCGTGGATAGAAGATACAAAAATAAGCGTAAAAACAAACGCTAACAAACCTAATTTTTTCATTTAACTTCCTTTAGTTGTTTAAAATAATTTAATCTATAAGTTTAGAATAATAGCGATTAAATGTGTATTAATCGTGTAGATAAAACCAATATACTTATATTTTTAATTTGGTATGATATATAATGAAAGAAAACAAAAGGTAAATAGTGCACTTAACACATTTAGATGAAAATGATAGACCCAAGATGGTTGATGTATCAGACAAAAGTGAGACGACGAGGATTGCGATAGCAAGCGGTACGATAACGATGAGTCAAAAAGCTTATGATATGATTGTAAGCAATCAAACTAAAAAAGGTCCAGTGCTCCAAACTGCAGTCATAGCAGCCATACAAGGTGCAAAACAGACTTCCACTCTTATACCTATGTGCCACCCACTCATGTTAACCTCTGTAAAAGTAGATGTAGCTGAGATTCCTGAGCTTCCAGGATTTAAACTTGAAGTATTGGCAAAGCTTACGGGGAAAACTGGAGTTGAGATGGAAGCTTTGACAGGAGTTAGTGTCGGGCTTTTAACGATTTACGACATGGCAAAAGCAATTGACAAATCTATGATTATCTCAGATGTACAGTTAGAATCCAAAAGCGGAGGGAAAAGCGGTGATTTCGTTAGATGATAAAAAACTAGAATTAACCTATCCATGTCAATGGAATTATAAAGTGATTATTGAGTCACATGTTGAGATTAGTGCAGTAACTGCTTTTGTTTTGGGCGAGCGTGAACATACGATTAGAAAATCAAACAACAGTAAAGGCGGAAAATACAAAAGCCACAATGTCTCACTTTTGGTACACAATGATGATGACAGACATGAAGTATTCCAACAATTTAAATCTCATGAACATGTCAAGATGGTGTTATAATAAAAATATTTTTTCCATCTTTATGTCTATACTCTAAACTGAAATCATGAATTTTCATGATTTCAGAAACGATATAAAGTCCAAGTCCAAATCCTTTTTGGTTCTCTTGTGTTAATTCACCTTTATAAAATGGTTCCAAATATGCTTTAAACTCATGCTTTAGAGCTTCACCATGATTTATAAATTGTATCGATTGTTTATCAGCTATAATCTCTACACTCTTATCATTGCCATATTTTATCCCATTCTCAATAAGGTTTTTAACGGCTATTCCAAAAAGTTTAAAGTCACATGCCAAACTCTGATCTGTTATATTGTGTCTGAGTTGATGGGCTTCAAGATATAAAAGATCTTCTGCATAATTTATGATATCAATAAAACGATGCACTTTTTTCTCAAT
>JAOZKZ010000308.1 GCA_029935075.1 Campylobacterales bacterium | reverse complement strand
GGCAAGATATTTGGCAAGATAAACACCCAAAGAAGTTTTGGTCGCTTAAATATGATAAGCATGATAATCGAAACTAGAAAAATCGCTAAAGAGAGTGAATATATCAGAGTATCAGTCACATCACTTTGCATATAAGCGAACATGGCAGTTTGACCTTGAACTGAAGCTGTATATGGTGTATCTTTCCACCAAGTGTGTGCATAATTTATCATCTCTAAATCAACCGAGGTATCGACTATATTTATCCGTCCTGTTACTCGAAGTTTTTGCTCATTGATATCCATCTTGTCGTTTATCTCCATGCCTTGGGGAAGTGAGAGTGAGTATAAAAGAAGATATTGGGCTATGAGTTCTTGAGTATCGGGTATCTCATCTTTACCATCAAGCACATAGTTGAATCGTTTTACTATGTCTGTAAGAGATGACATGTGTCTCACATCTGGAAACTTCCCTTGATACTCTTCATAAAATCTCTCAACAGTTCTCATAAATGCTGGGTCTTTTATCCCATCTTTTTTACCACTATCTACGATAATTTCATAAGCCATAGGACCTGTTAGATTTTCCATCAAAAACTCTGTTGATTTTCGGATATCTACGCTTTTATCAAAGTAGCGAATTGTGTTACTATCAACCTTTACTTTAAACAGACCAACTGCAAGAACAGCAAAAATCAGCGTAGTTATGATGATAATTTTTTTATTGTTTCTTACTATAAATGCTCCATAACCAAGTGATTTTTTATTGACAACTTTTTCCACCTCTGTGGCTTTTAGCTCTTTTTTAAGTAACAACAATACCGCTGGCATCCAAAAAAGAGAGATAAAAAATGCGAGTATTGCACCACTTGCAGTAGCTATTCCAAGGGTTAATACAGGAATCACTTTTGAGATAGTCAATGTCGCAAATCCAATAGCAGTTGTTAAAGAAGTGAGAAAAACTGGAAGCATGTTTTTCTGAACACTATGAAGCACTGCATCTTTATTTGCCTGCCCTTCTCTCTTATACATAAGCCAAATGATATAGATATGAACAGCATCTGCGATACCAATTGCCACAACAAAAACTGGAAGATTTGCTGTAAAATTATTTAGTTTATATCCCAACATGACCTGAACAGCAAGAACCGTCATGAATGTAAGAATTACAACAGCAATAGGAATAAGTGAACCACTAACACGATGAAAAAGTAAAAACAGAAGTACCATGGATGCAAGAAGCACCAAAGGGGTAAAAGTCGTAGCATCACTTGTTCCGATTTGCACAAAAGATTGGTTTAGAGGAGGTCCACCATTTAGATGATACTTGTACCCCGTTCGCTCAATTTCGGGTGCTAAAATCTCATTGACAAGCTTCATAATTTCACCACTTTTATCACTATCATCATTTACTTTTGGAGTGAGTCTTGCTGTTATCATTGTGGTCTTACCATCAGCAGAAATAAATCCATCCACAATAAGAGAGTCATTGACTGCTATCTCTCTTCTATCTGCAAAATACTCTGCATCACGACTCTGTATATCTAGTATAAAATCCTCAACTATAACATCATCAGGAACTTCTGGATCAGCATGAACATATTGATAATTTGTTATCGAGTCCACACGAGCGATATACTTTGTTCGCCAAAGTTTTTGAGTGATATTGTCAATACTTTGCAAGGCTTTTTTATTAAATATCCCATTTTCATCTTTAAAAGTGATAATTACCGCATCATCATTTCCAAAAGTCTTTCTAAAGTTGTCATAATCAATAAGTGTTTTAGAATCCTCACCAAACCAAATCCGATATGAACCATCCATCTCTAAATGTTTGAGATTTGAAGCCAAAGCTAAAACTAAAAGCGGAACACCGATAGCAACCAGCCACTTAAACTTATCCAAAAAATCAATATATTTT
>JAOZKZ010000021.1 GCA_029935075.1 Campylobacterales bacterium | reverse complement strand
CAAAAAGAGTTGAGGATTTTAATTCATCCAGAGCTAGAAGTGATGAATGTTGATGGTACACCAGAGAACCTCCTTCCAGAGGATTGTTATAAAGAAGAAGAAAAGGGTTTGATTGCTAAAGTTAAAGAACTATTTTAAAGGGCATTATGTTTAAGATAGATAATCCCAAAAACAATACTAAAAATGTTGTTCATGCTTTCTTTTTAGCACTTGCAATTACCATAGCAGAACCATCAACGATACTTCCTTTGATGGTAAATCACTTTACAGATAGTGTTATCATCGTAGGGTTATTTGCCTCTTTACTTCGTGGCGGGGCGGTTGTGGTTCAGCTCTATGCAGCTTTTCATGCACAAGCTTATAAAAAAGTGATGCCCTATTTTAAAAAAGTATTTTTCTTCAGGTTTCTCAGCTGGCTTATGATAGGAGTTAGTATCTTCTTTTTAGGAGACAGTAACAAATCTTTGACACTATTTTTTATAGGTCTTGGGCTCTTTTTCTTCTCATTTACAGCAGGGTTTGGAGCAATCTATTTTAAAGAATTACAAGCAAAACTTTTCTCCAAAAAGTATCGTGGTAAAACCATGGCAAATAGACAGATAGCTGGCTCTATTGCTTCTATTATCAGCGGAGGTATTGCTGGGTATGTTCTTAGTGCCTATGAAGCACCTCTAAATTATGCTTATCTTTTTATGATAAGTAGTATTTTCATGGCGATAGGATTTGCTACATTTGTAACGATTGAAGAACCTATAAAAGAGAATATATCTATCAAAGAAAAAAGCTTTACACTATTTGTGAAAAATGCCGTTACGCTTCTTAAAAGTGACCAGAGGCTTAAAAAGCAGATTATCGTTATCTTGTTAGGGTACAGCTACTTTTTAGCCATGCCTTTTGTCATCTTAAATGCCAACGAATCATTCACTCTTACGGGTTGGATGCTTGGTGGTTTTATCACTTTGCAAATGATAGGAAGTATCATAGGGAGCACTTTTTTATGGAGAAAAATTCACGACTATGAAAAAATGCTCTCATTGAGTCTGCTTTTTATGATTGTTGCTTTTACGAT
Organism: Campylobacterales bacterium; assembly: GCA_029935075.1. Taxonomy (GTDB): domain Bacteria; phylum Campylobacterota; class Campylobacteria; order Campylobacterales; family QNZT01; genus SZUA-1433. Next base: position 18,441 of record JAOZKZ010000021.1, on the reverse strand, counting down.
TGCACTATTTGCAGAAAGTTTTTACAGCTTCGCACTTATCTTTTTGCTTTTTGGAATAGCATTTGATGGTTTTAAGATAAGCGATATGAATTTGGTTATAGAGATTGCACCTGAAGATAAAAGACCTGTTTATTCGGCACTTCAAGTAAATATAACTTCTTTAGGACTCTTTTTCCCAATTTTAGGCGGTGTGATACTGACCTATGTTCAAAGTTATACATTTATATATCTGTTGACAATTGGACTTTTAGTATTGAGTTTATATCTTAGTTTGAAACTCAAAGATATAAAACATTCTTAAATAGGACAATTTTACTCCTATTTAAGTAAACTTGCTATATAATTCATATTATAATAATAATTATAAGGAAAAAATATGAATGAAATAACTCTTGAAACTAAAATATTTGATGTACTAGATAGGGATGAGAACATGAAAGGTATTCTCACTAAAATCAGTAATAAATTCAAAAGGTTAAATAAACCGATTGTAGGACAAACACTACACCAAGAAGGTGCTACCGTAAGAGAAATGGCTATTGTCGTTGGAATGGAACCAACAGAATTGTTAAATACTCTTCGTAAAACGGCGAGACAAGATATAGTTGAAACTGTAGATACCAAAAATGATAAAACAGTAGAAAAAGTACCACAATGGATACTTAACGAACCAAAATATAAACTAAATGCCAATGAACTGTTGCAAAAAAATTTAAGCCCTTTAGAAGAAGCACAAGCAACACTTAAAAATATAAAAAAAGATGATATTTTTACTATTGAAGCAGATTTTAGACCAGAGCCTTTAATCGATGACTTACTAAAATTAGGGCATGATGTTTATGTTCAAACTTCTGATAAAGAGGGATTTATTATCCATATAAAAAAACATATGAATACAGCTAAAGATTTTAAAGAAGCAGGATTAAGCCCATATTTGGATGGTACACAATCTCCAAGAAGATATTTTTTAATAGCAACACAGTTACCATTTTTTATAGAAAGTTGTGTAAAACATTCTGAAGCTATTGGACTTGATAAGGAAACTCTTGTAGAGATTAGAGGGCTTATGGCAAAAACTAAACCACAGGTTGTAGATAATGCTACTATCGTAAAAAGAATGGAGCTTGAAGTCATATCAAAAATGGTAGATGATAAATGTTCTGCTGATGAAGTTGATAATTTACTTGTAAAAATTGCAGATCAACAACTTTATATGCAGAGAATTCATGCAAAATGTATCAATGAAGTTCAAGAAGTTTTAAATGAAAAACAGTATGAAAAATTGATTGAGATTATAAAACTAGGTGTTGAAAACGATTAAAAATCAATAGGTTATAGATAAATATATGAATAAAAACTTTATAAAAACGAAAGTGTTAATTATCTCATTTGCTCATTTTGCACATGATGTTTTTTCAGCATTTTTAGCTCCACTTTTACCACTCATTATAGAGAAATTAGGTCTTAGTCTCTCTATGGTAGCACTACTTGATGTGATTAGGCGAATTCCTGCACTTTTTAATCCTCTGCTTGGCTTTGTAGCTGAAAAGAGAGATGTTAAATATTTTGTAATTTTAACTCCTGCCATTACTGCTATTAGTATGAGTCTGATTGGACTAGCACCCTCTTATACCATTCTTATTATATTGCTATTTGTATCAGGAGTATCTTCTGCACTTTTTCATATACCCTCTCCAACTATGATAAAAATGGCATCTGGAGATAAAACTGGAACTGGAATGAGCTATTATATGGTTGGTGGTGAACTAGCTCGAACAATTGGACCTCTTTTAGCTACAGCTGGAGTATCATGGTGGGGGCTTGAGGGAGTTTATAGACTTATGCCTATTGGGATTATTGCATCTGCTATTTTATATTATAAATTAAAAGATTTTGAGACTCATGTGAGAGCAAAAAAGATAGAAAAAGGTGATACCAAAGCACTGTTAATTAAGTATAAAGGTTTTTTTATAACCATTGGACTTTTTATAATTTTTCAATCTGCTATGAAAAGTTCGTTGACACTTTATCTACCTATATATCTTGTTCAAAATGGAGAATCTCTTTGGTATGCAGGGATTGCACTCTCTATTTTACAATTTGCCGGTGTGATTGGTGTCTTTTTTTCAGGAAATATCTCTGATAAAATAGGAAGATACCAAACCTTGCTTTTAACAGCTATAAGCTCAACCATATTTATGGGGCTTTTTATCTATTATCAAAACATGTTTGTCTTGGCAATTTTAGGATTTTTTCTCTTTTCTGCTACCCCTGTTCTCATTGCATTTGTTCAAGATACAAACTCAAATATGCCTACATTTATGAACAGTATCTACATGGCTATAAACTTTGGTGTTAGCTCTATTATAGTTCTAGGCATTGGTTACTTAGGTGATAATATAGGTCTCAATGAAACTTTTGTTATCTGCAATATTATGGCAGTAGGGACGATTATGGTCGCACTGCTTTTTAAAAAATACCAAAATAATTTAAAGGAAAACAATGATATTTGATTTAGAAAAGAACACAAACATAAATGAGCAATATAAACTAATGGCTCAAACCATCATACCACGACCGATTGCATGGGTTGTTACAGAAGATGAGGGGGTTATCAATATCGCACCATTTTCTTATTTTATAGGTCTCTCTTCTGAACCTGCTTCGGTGCTTATCTCGGTAGGGCACAAAGCAGACGGCAGCCCAAAAGACACCTTGTTAAATATAAGAAAACATAAAAAATGTACCATCTGCATGGTTGATGAAGATAACTTAGAAAAGATGCATTTTTCTTCAAAAGGCTTAGATAAAGAAGTAAGTGAAGCTGAACTTTTTGATATAAAAACAGACAAAATATTTGATGAATATCCACCTATGATAGAAGACGTTCCTTGTGCTTATTTTTGTGATTTTAACCAAGAGATAGATTTAGGTGGTGGTTCTACTATTCCATTGGTACTGGGTGTTAAACATATCTATGTCAAAGATGAAAACATCACAAACAAAGAGAAATTAACCATAGAATTCAATCCTGTGGCGAGAATCGGTAAGAGTTATGCTTTTTTAGGTGATGAAATTCCTGCTCCTGATATACCATAGTTATAAAATATGCTTGAATACTTTTTTCTTACACTCTTTTTATCAACCATTTTTGCGATAGCAGGGCTAGGTTCTGCTGTTGCATTGGTACCAACTCTTAATATCGCTGGATTATCATTTGACCTAGCACGGGCAAGTGGTCTATTTGTAAATTCTGTAACCACCATCACAACAAGTGTTTTAAATCTCAAAAAGAAGCTTTTTGATTTTAATTTTGTGGCTCCATTGGTCATCAGTTCTACTATCATGGCATTTGTTGGGGCTCAAATATCTTTTTTGGTCAATACAGAACTTGTCAAAACCATTTTTGCTTATACTCTTTTAGTCATTGCATCTATGATTTTGTTTTTCAAAAAACCTACTAAAAAAGAGGAGAAACACAATAAATCAATACTTCTTTTTTCAGGTGCTGTCGGTGGACTATTTTCAGGTTTTTTAGGCATAGGTGGAGGTTCTATCATCTCTCCGATACTGCTTCTTTTTGGATACGACGCTAAAAAAATTGCCATTGGTATCTCATTTGTGATACCTTTTTCTTCTATCGTTGCTTTTATGAGTTATGCGAATAATATTGAACTTGATTATTTACTGTTAGCTATTGTTGGAACTGCTGCTTATATTGGTGGAATGATTGGGAATTATATATTGCACTTCAAAGTATCTTCTGCAACGATTAAAAAGATATTGGCACTTGCTCTTTATAGTATTGCTGTTAAAATGCTTTTAGGATAATTTTAGATATAATTGAAAATAAATTTAATTATAAGGATAGACAAAGATGAAAATAAAAAATATTATACTCTCTTCACTACTTGTATCGTCAACACTATTTGCTCAATCAGGAGAAGAACTTTTTAACAACTATTGTTCAAGTTGCCACACTACTGTCGTGGGTGTCAATGAATCTGGCGGTAAAGTCACAAACATATATGAAGCACCATATGCCAAAGAGGTTGTAAATAAGCTAAAAGATGAGACTAAAACAGAAGAAGAGTTTATCGCATTTATTAAAGACTATATTGATGAGCCTAATAAGAGAAAATCTCTTTATGGAAAAAAAGCGATTAAAGACTTTGGTCTTATGCCCTCTTTAAAAGGGGCTATGAGCGATAGTGAGTCAACTAAATTGGCTGAGTATCTTTATAATAATTATGGAAAAGAGAAGAAAGTAGAAAAAGTTGTTACTTCTGTAAAAGTAGAACAAGAAGATAAATCTGAAGCACTTTTTACTATCCATTGTTCAAGTTGTCACACTACAGTTGTAGGAGTTAATGAATCTGGTGGAAAAATTACAAACATATACGAAGCCCCATATGCAGAGGATGTTGTAAATAAACTAAAGGCTGTTACTAAAACTAAAGAAGGATTTATCTCTTTTGTGAAAGATTATATTGATGAACCAAATAAAAGAAAATCTCTTTATGGGAAAAGGGCAATTAAAGATTTTGGTCTCATGCCATCTTTAAAAGGGGTTATGAGTGATAGTGAAGCGACTGGACTAGCTGATTATCTTTATCGCAAGTATAATAAGTAGAAACATCCAATAAACTGAAAAGGGGACGCATCCCCTATTCAGAAAGTCAGTTAGTATAGAGCTACTTATTCCACTTTCTAATTTTGTTGTGACATGAGATGCACTGATTAAGAACTTTTTTATAGTTATCGGCAGCATTGTGCTTTTTACCAGCTTCGATTGCTACCTTAATTTTATCGGCGTAGGTTAAGATATTTTTGTTCTGACTTTTGGCAAAAGCGGGTGCATAGTCCATCTCAGCTTTAGGAGAAATTTCTACATTTTGAGAAGCTGCTTTGAGATTGTCTATACCCTGCAAAGCTATCTTTTTATTGTTGTAGAGTATCCCTTTTTGAATCTGTGACATAGAGGCTTCCATTACCTGCATATCCTTTTGTCTGTCATTTTGATCGTATGCATGAATGCTTAGTGCCAATGTTCCCATGGCAAACAGGGAAATGAGTATTTTTGTCATTATATATCCTTATATTTTGTATTTCTATACATTATATCGAAATACAAATATGCTTACACTTTATGTTCCCCTATGGATAAGATATTTTAGTTTTGCATTACCGTGGCAGATGCCATAAAACTATATACATCACACCAATATATGTTATTATGTCATCAAAGGAAAATACAAAATGCCATTTTCAACCCTTAAACTCTCACAACCAATCAAACAAGCACTTGACAAAAGTGGATTTACAAAACCAACACCTATCCAAGAAAAAGTTATTCCACTAGTGCTTTCTCATCGTGACATTTTGGCAAGAGCCCAGACAGGGAGTGGGAAAAGTGCAAGTTTTATTTTGCCGATACTGGAGCTTTGGTCTCAAAATATGCCAGAAGGAAAACCAAAGATTAAAGCACTTATATTAACTCCAACAAGAGAGTTAACCATTCAAGTGGCACAAACCTTCAAAACTTTTGGTGAGTTTCTACCAAAACAACCTATAATAGTCAGTATTATCGGTGGAGAAAGTATCGGAGACCAGCTTTATGATATTCAGCAGGGTTGTGATGTAGTGGTTGCAACTTCTGGGCGACTCATCGATATCCTAAATAAAAAACAGATAAATTTATCAAAACTAGAGTTTTTTGTACTTGATGAAGCCGATAAAATGCTTGACCTTGGATTTGCAGAAGAGCTTGAACTTATCTTAGGAGAACTTCCACAAAAACGACAAAACCTTATGTTTTCAGCCACTTATCCTCCTAAGATGAAAGATATTGCTTCAAGAATTACACAAAATGCTGTTGAGGTTACGATAGAAGAGGAACAGACAACTGTCCAAAGCATTCATCAACGAGTGATTGAGGTAAATCGTGAAAATCGAGGACCACTTCTGAGATATTTATTAACTGAAAATAAGTGGGAACTTGTTTTAGTATTTATGGCAAATAAAAGAGCAACGGACAACATAGCAGCAAAATTTAAAAAGCATGGTTTCAAAGCAGAATCTTTCCATGGAGACCTTGACCAAGAGGATAGAACTTTTACACTAAATGAGTTTAAATCTAGAAAAATTCGCATCCTTTTTGCAACAGATATCGCAGCAAGAGGGTTAGATATAGATGATATCTCTTGTGTTGTAAATTTTGACTTACCAAGGTCTCCTGCTGATTATATCCACCGAATTGGACGAACCGCAAGGGCTGGAAAATCAGGAGTTGCACTCTCTTTTATTTCCCATGAGGATAATGAGCATTTTAAACTTATCGAAAAACGAAGTGATGTTAACCTCAAACGAGAGCAGATAGAGGGATTTGAACTTTTGGGTGATGCACCAATTAAAGAAAAGGGGAAAGCACCTATTAAAGGTAAACGAAAAAGTAAAAAAGATAAAGCTAGAGAAAAAGCAGCAAAAAATGCTAAATAATCTCTAACTTTTATCACTATACCTAAGATGTAGTTGATTGATCAAACTTTTCCATTTGACAAGATGCTCTTTTTTCATAATTTTTTGATAACTCTCTTCGGACCAATTGACAAAAGATTTAGGATTTAGCCATTTATGAAGGTATCGCACTTCATAATGTAAATGTGCACCTGTGCTTTTTCCAGTATTGCCTACATAAGCGATAAGCTCTCCTTTATTGACATAGGCACCCTCATTAACAGCATACTTATTTAAATGTCCATATGCAGTACTAAATCCAAATGGGTGTCTTATCAATAAGAATTTGCCATAACCACTTTTTCTCTTCGCATAAGTTACAACACCATCAGCAGGTGCATAGATGGGAGTACCAATGTTCGCTGAAAAGTCTAATCCAAAGTGAAATACTCTTTTTTTGGTGATTGGATGTGTTCTATAGCCAAAACCATCCGAAATTCTTTTATAAGTTTTTAGTGGCAAACCAGTAGGTACACTTCTATTAAGCAAAGATAACTCAGCTACTGTTAATATGGACGATTCTACATTTAGTATACTTTTCTCTTTTGCAGCTTTTGCCCTCTCATCAAATGCATCACTTATATTTGGTTCTAAACCAATAATTTTTTCAATTTCTGATAGCTTATCATCCATAGATTCTAACTCTTGAGCCTTACTAAGGATATGTTGTATTAGGATATCTTTTTCAGATACTAAGTCTATTTTTGTAACTTGTAACTTGCTATTCTCCACAAGTAAAGATTCTCGAGTCTCTTTTAAGTTCATTGTTAAATTGTCCAAAACATCTACTTTTGAAGTAAGCGTTTTAATTAAAACAGCACCAACTGCGATGAGTATAATAACCCCCAAAATAACCCACAATGCAAGACGACGGATCAACTGGTGCAGTGTATATTGGCGAGATCCATGGATATCACTAATTGTTACCATGAACTTATTTTTCACAGATAGGCCTCTTCATTGACTTTTAAAAGCTTTACTAGCTCTGTACAAACTCGGTCTACATCTTTATGCTCTACTTGGCAAGACCCTGCATCTTTATGACCACCACCGCCATATTTAGCAACTATCTCATAGATATTAGTTTCACTGTTTTTATTAAATATCGTTTTCCCCAAAGCAAAAACAATATTTTTCTCTTCTAGCCCGTGAAAGATATGCATAGAGGTAGATATCTCCTCAAAAAGTGCATAAACAACAAAACGGTTTCCAGGATAAATAATCTCTTCATCTCGTAAATCAATCACAGCTATATCATCTTCAATGCTAACACATCGCTTTAACTGATCCACAAAATCTTTTTCATAACTATGGTATAAATCCACTCTCTCTTTCATATCAACTGAAGATAAAATTTCTTCTATTGAGTGCTCCATGCATTGATTAACAAGCTTTTGCATCAGTGCATAATTTGAAATTTGAAAATCCTTAAAACGACCAAGCCCTGTTCTCGAATCTGTTAAAAAGCTAAGTAGTTCCCAACCTTTCGGTGATAGAATTTGTTCTTTTGTATAGTTGGCAGTTTTATATCTTGTCGCTGCTTCAATTAAAGGAAGTAAATCATCACTAAAAACTTCATCCCCGCCATAATACTCATAGATAACCTCTGAAACAGAGTTTAGATCAGTAAAGAGTATGTGATTTTCGTTGAGCTTTATATTTTTATCAGCCACATCAATTCTATGATCAAATGCTAAGTGGGCATTTTTTACATAAGGCAAATTGGTCACAATATCCCCTACCCCAATCTCTACATTTCCTTCTTGCACCTCTTTGGGATGCACAAAAAGTATATCATCGATCAACTCAAGCTTTTTTAACAGTACTGCACTTACAAGCCCATCAAGATTGCTACGGGTTACCAATCTATATTTTAATTCACTATTTTTCATCTTTTATCCTTTGCACATCATCAGCCAATGGTACACGCAAACGCTGTCCCACATAAATATGGTTAGGATTTTTAATTAAGTCTGGATTTGCTTGATAAATCCTATCATATGCCATGGCCGAACCATATGCTCTTTGTGCAATTTTAGAGAGCGTATCTCCCGACTGTACAACAATAACCCGCATCTCACCTTCTCTAACAGTTACCTCTTTTGAAATTGATTTAGTATAGCTTGACTTAGTAGCTGATTTTTTACTCATCTCTTTCACCGCAGCACTAATTTGTTTAGATAAATCATCTACTTTGTCGTACATGTTAGAACTAGGTTTTATCACCACTTTGTTATAACTATCGACATTTTCATCACTATTTTCTGTGGTAATCTTTTTACTTTTATCACTTTGACTTAGATCAGTAACAAGCTCTAAATCTTCCATTTGATCAACTTGCATATCTTCAAGTGAAGAGATAAGAGAATCTTCATGCTCCACATCATCTATACTAACTGATATTGAACTTTCTTCATTTTTCTCTTCCTGCTTTTTCTCAAGCTTTTCCATCATTTTTTGTACAATGACTTGCATCTCATCTTGGGTATACATCTTCTGTTGTTCATCTGCTTTCACAACACTCTTAGTTATTTTTTCTACAGCCTTTGGAGCAACTATATTATTTTGAAGAAATCTATATCCAAAAACAGCTCCAATGACAATCAGACCTAAAAGAACTAAAATCATTAAAAGTTTGATAATAGTGCTCAAAAAACTTTGTGAATGTTTTTCATCTTTTATAGCCTCACTTGAATCATATTGTATAAAATCATACTCTAAATTTTGTTGCTTTTTAAACATTTTTACCCTTTACTTTTTATTCTCTTTTTGTACTACTGTTGTTAACCCTAAAAGTTTCCAACCTTGAAATCCAGATCTATAATAAAACATCTTCTTCGCTGGATATCCAAACTTCAACATTCCCTCTATAAAGTGGTGTGACTGTTCACACCATATACCATTACAAAATACTGCCAACTCTTTTGCATCCTCAAAATTCCATGTGCCATTTTTTTCAACTTTCATACCTAAAATAGAGAAGATCTTTTCTGCCCCTTTTTTATCTGCTAATTGGATAACGGGATAGGGGATATTTACAGCTGAGGGAATCGTCTCTAACTCGTACCAGCTCTGTAGCCTTGCATCGATTACTATGCCTTTATCTGCTGGTACTTTATCTTTTAAAAAATGTGCCATCTCAACCTCAGCAATAGTTTGAACATCATCATTAATCTTTGTAGGATGGATACAAAATGGAGGACACTCACGAGAAGTTTTCGTATAATCATCTGTTAAAATATTATTCGTATCTTGAATCCTAGCAACTTTGATTTTTTGTCCCATGTGATTTACATAAAGATAAGGTATATCTTCTGTTATCTTCACAACAACATGCTCTTTTGCAAACAAACTTACTGACAAAATAAGCTCTAATAAAATCAATAATTTAAACATCTCTTCCTCGCTAATAATCTGCTACATCTACACTAAGTATCACTACTTTATGCATCTGTGCCAATAATATTGTATTTTCATTTACTACTTTAAGCAACTCTTTGTTTGATAACTTCTTTTTTTCATACAGAGGTTTTAAATCTTTCCACATAGCTTCAACAACATGCAGCTGTTTTACGATCTTTTTAGAACTAGGTTTAATAATCTTTAACACTTCATCACCGTAAATTAATGACTGAAGTGAAGCATCAAATAAATCTATAGTTTTTTGAAGTTTTTTTCTATTTTCACTCACACTAACCTTGGCTAAAACCAACAACTTCTCTTTTGTCATCTTTTGCGTTAACATTCTCTGTCTTCCTGCTATATCGACAATATTTAGACGAGATTTATCCATAAATGTCTGTTTTGTTTGTGCTTTTTTGAAAGATTGCACAAGTTGATTTGACATTTTCAATAATTTTTCATTATTTTTGACAACATATCCTAGTGCTTTAGTATCCTTTTTACTACTTTTTAGAACTACTTCAATATTGTTTGAAAAAACTCTCCACTCTTTTTGTAACTGCACAATTGAATTGATAATACTCTTATTTTTAGTAGCAGGTAAATTTAACTCTTTATCCCCATCAAGCAGACCATTTAAAGTCTTTTCATAAAGCTTAGCTGCTTTACTCAAACACTTTTTATTCTCTTCTTTATCTATATTTAGAGATATCAGAAGTGCAAGTTTTGTCATCTTCTGCGTCAACATTCTCTGTTTACCTGATAAATTAATGATATGATTTTGGGCACTCTTTTTTTGCATAAATTGACCTATCAAAGAAGAGAGTTTCAATGCTTGTTTTTCTCGTTTAATTGACTTTTCAAACAGTTTTACAGATTTATCCATCTCAATGAGCAATATATCAAGATTGGATATTGTCTGATTAAGCAATCTTTTATCACCTTTAGTTTTTTGAAAAGTTGGTTTTATCTCTTTCCATAATTTTTCGCCAATTTTTAACTGCTTCTTAATCTTTGGTAGTTTTGTAGCTTCAAGATTTAGAGATTTATCTCCTTTTTGCAAACCTACCAATATCTGCTCAAAAAGTTTCACTGTTTTTTCTAAATCCCCAGAAAGACCTTGTGAAATGAGTAACAATTCTTTCCCCATCTTCTGAGTAAGCATCCGCTCTTTACCAGAGAGGTTGATAGCCTGTGCACGCTTTGAGGATTTATCTTTACTCTGTCCCACATACATTGAAACTGCGATATTCATCTCTTTTAAAAGTGTTAGGTTTTGGCTTTGAATTTTTTGGTATGTCTCATTACTTGCTTTATCATTAATGACTTTTTGTATATCTGTATCAAAATTGCTCCAAATATCTTTTACAATTTTAAGTTGTTTTTGAATTTTTGTATCTTTGCAAACTTTGAGCTTTAACTCTTTATCACCTTTGATAAGCCCAATTAATGTCTTATGAAAAAGATCTCTACTTTTTTGCAACTTTTTTATATTTTCACTTTTATCAATTCCTGCTTTTACTAAAAATGCCTCTTTGGTCATCTTTTGAGATAACATCCGCTGTTTACCGCTGAGGTTAATGCTTGCTGCTAACTGTTTGGTACTAAGAGCATATGCCATTGCTGGCAATAACATAACCATAAAAAGTGTTAAAAATTTTCTTTTCATTCCTATCACCTAATCTTTTGGCTTAATAACTGTTAAACCAACAATTTGCCAAAATTGTAATCCACCACGGTAGTATAAAATTTTATCTTTTGGATACCCCAATCGAATCAAATGTTTCATTGCAGCCACCCCTTGCTGACACCATGGACCGTTGTCAAATATTAACAACTCTTGAGCATCACTAAAGTCCAATTTTTCATCCTCTTCTTCTACACCAAAAAGTTCAAATATCTGTCCTATATAAAGGTTTTCTTTCCCTCCTGAAAGAATTGAAAACGGAACATTTAATGCTCCAGGAATTGAACCATTTTGATACCATTTTGGCATCCTTGCATCTATAAGTAAACCTTCATTTTCACTAAGTTTCTCTTTTATAAAATCAATCACATCTAGCTCTGTAACCGTTTCTACCCCTTTTATCGGCTCAAATGGTTGTATGTTAAAGGGAGGTGTTGGTCTTGAGGTTTTTGTATAACTATTTTTAAGTTTATGATTTGTATCTTGAATTCTTTGAATTCTGATATTTTCACCATTAACATCTACATCCACATAAGGTAATCCATCGATAATATTTACATCTTGTGCAAGGGAAATAGATATACTACATGCCAAAACAAGTAAATTTTTAAATAAAAATGAAATATTTTTATGTTTCATCTACCACTCCATTATATTTTATTACTTGCAATATCGACCGATAGAGATAATTGTAAAACCTAATCTACACATATTCATTAATTTTTCTTCTGGTCGATATTTAACAAAAGACAAAGGAAATCACAACATGGCATTTTTTGAGAAAAAAAATGAGAAAAAAAACTATTTTACTGCTGCAACTATAGTCACAGAAGGTACGACTATTATCGGTAATTTTATTGGCAATGACTCTATCCATATCAATGGTCATGTTTTTGGAGATGTAAAAGTAAACAATGTTGTGATAATCGGTAAAAATGGCATTATTAATGGGAAAATAAAAGCACAGCAAATCATATCTAGTGGCACATGTAACAGCAATATTGTATGTGATAGCCTAGAGGTTATGGAAAATTCAACTATAAACGGTCAAATCAAATCAAACAAAATACTTGTAAAAGGAAACATTAAAGGGGATATAAATTGTAGTGGACTATTTGTTTCAAAAGAAGCACTGTTAGAATCCAATATTCAAGCAAAAAACATCACAATAGCTGGAACTATCATTGGTTTGATTGCAACTAAAGAGATAAAAATCCTTCCATCAAGTTGCATCAAAGGCAAACTATTTTCAGATCGTATCATTAACCAAGGGGGACATATAGAAGGATATATCGGTAAATATGCGGAACTGATACTCGCAAATCCACAACTTAGTACTTCAAAAAAGAGCGTAACCCTACTAGAACATTCAGACTATTATGTCAATATAGAAAAAGAGATTGAAAATAAAACGAATAATTCTAAAAAGCAAAGTGCAGATGATGATTTTTTCATAGATGTAGAAATTGATGATATTGATAATTCAAAACTCTTTGCAGTATAACTTGACTTAAATCAAGACAAAATCTATCCTAATTAGTTATTATTCCCTATTATTTTAAATATAAGGAATCTCAGCTATGAAACTTTTCACCCTCTCTAGCCTACTTCTGATATCGATTGTATCTGTATCAAATGCCAGTCCAAAACTTGAAAACCACGAATGTAAAGCCTGTCATCCAAAGATTTACAAAGAGTATCAAAGCTCACATCATGCAAACTCTTCTATCTACAAAGATGAGATATTTAATGCAATTTGGCAAAAACATCCAGCAAAGGCAAAAAATAATTTTAAATGTGCAAAGTGCCATACACCATCTGACCATGCACTTATGAAAAATCCATCAACTTTAGCTGAAAACGAAATTCAAATGACTGAACCTATCTCATGTCAACATTGTCATCAAATACAGAGCGTTGAAAAACATACAAAAAGCAATAAAAACATTCTTACAAAAAAAGAGAAAACATTCTTTGCTAGTGACCCAGTTAAAAAAGGGACAAAATTAGAATTTAAAGAAGAGAGTAGCTTTTTCGGGCTATTTACTACAAAAGTCGGTTCTCCTTATCATGATATAGATTATTCAAATGAAGATTATTATACGGGTAACTCTTGTATGGGTTGTCACTCTCATAAACAAAACTCAAATGATTTTACGATTTGTGATTTGGAAGTAAAAGAGAATGAGAGTAAAGACACTTGCATCACATGTCATATGCCTCAAGTTTCAGGATCTATCGCAAATCAAAAAGTGACTAAAACTCACGCTTTTCATAGTGCTACTGCACTTATCAGCAAACCTGCCCTACTTTCAAAATATATTCTTCTTGATTTGAAAAAAGCTGATAATGGTTTTAGTGTAACCGTAGAAAACAAAGCAAATCATACACTTGTTCCACACCCTTTAAGATTGGCGAAGCTAAGAGTTACTATCCAAAGAGCGGGTAAAACAATTGAAATTGAACCTAAAACATTTGTAAAAGTTATCGGGAATGAAGGCAAACCTACTATGCCATGGCTGGCTACTGAAATCATCAAAGATACCTCTATAAAAGCTTTTGAGATGAGAGAAGTAAAATTTGAAGAGGAACTTCAAAAGGGTGATAGCGTTACAGTAGAGTTTGGATACCACATCGTAAATCCAAAAATTGCTAAAAAACTAGAACTCAAAGATAAATCATTATCAAAATTTGTTATACTAACCAAAAAGCAATTTAGCATATAGGAGTTAGTACATGAGGGATGAAATATTATCAATAATTCAAAAAAAGTTTCCACTTTCACAGAGACCTTTTTTGGATATTGGGAATGAACTTGGTTTGAGCGAAGATGAGGTTATTAAGATTATTCAGCAGGAGAAAGATAACAAAATTATCAGACAAACCTCGGCAATTTTTGATACAAAAAGTTTAGGGTTTAAATCCTCTTTAGTTGCATTTGAGATAAAAGAAGAAAATATAGATGCAGCGGTAGAAATCATCAACGCACACCCAGGAGTGTCACACAACTATGAGAGAGACCATGAGTTTAATATCTGGTTTACGATAGCAATTGACCCAAACTCAAAAATTGGACTTGAAAAAAGTGTGGCTATCTTAGCAGAGCTTACAGGAGCTGAAAACTCTATCATGTTACCAACATTGAAACTGTTTAAAATCTCTGTAAAGCTTGACACCACAGGGAAAGATGCGAAAAAAGAGAAAGTTAAAAAGCATGTTAAAAAAGATATCACGATGACAGACCTTCATTACAATATCATCAAGTTAATTCAAGAAGATATAGAAGTTACAAGTGAGCCATTTGCCCATATCATCAATGCTTTAAATATCGACTATCCAACACTTTTTGAGAACTTAAATGAGCTTAAAGATGCAGGAGTTATGAGACGGTTTGCAAGCATACTAAACCATAGAAATGCAGGTTTTAATGCAAATGCAATGACTGTTTGGGATGTAGATGAAAAAGATGGAGAAGAGATAGGAGAAAAAGCAGCGGCATTTTCAGCAGTCAGCCACTGTTATCTTAGACCAAAGTATCCAAACTGGCCGTACAATCTTTTTACCATGATTCACGGTAAAACAAAAGAAGAGACAAATGGTATCATCGCTGAAATTGCAAGTGAAATTGAACACAAAGCAAAACGACCACTTTACTCTACAAGAGAGTTTAAAAAAGTACGACTTAAGTACTTCACACCTTCGTTTTTAGAGTGGGAAGAAAAACATTTAAAGGATAATTCGTGAAGGATTTTTTTATACTAGAGGGTGGACTACTAATCATCTCTGCTTTTATATTAATTATTACAGCATTTACAACTACTCGTTCATATGTTATAAAAGATTCTTTCAAAAGAATATTCCCCGTAGTGTTTGTATTTTTAGCTCTTGTTGTAGCTTGGCACTATCAACAAACAACAAATCGCATGAAGTTAGTAAAAGAGGAGTTTGAAAATGGAAAAATCATAATTTGTGAAAACAAAACCAGCTTAACAATGGGTCGTAGCGTTTTAGTAGAAAAAGCTAGAAACGGGTGGAGTGTTGATGGCTTCTTCTTTGTTTCAGACCTTTACACAAGAAAATTCCACATATCTAGATGTGTGGTTCATTTAGTACAAAAAGAGGATTTAAAATGAAAAAAACAGAAATTGAAGTTACAGGGGCTACAGAGCCATTTTATACATACGAAGAGAATGGAATTACATATTATGAGTTTGACACAAGTCTATGTACACCTCCAGGACCTATGGTAAATGCCATGTGTGGATTAAAACTCATTGATAGTGCAGATAAAAAACTGGTTATGATAAATATGAAAAAACCAATGGGACTACTTCCAAAAGTTGAAGCTGATTTTACTTGGACAGATGAAGAGACAGAAGATGGAAAAGTGAAACTCACATTTTCTAAAAGAAGTGAAGGTGAAACTGGTACAGATTTTGAATCAACTTCTTGTAGTGGTTAAGTAAAGTGACTCTAAACTTTACTTTTGCCCCACCGTCACGACTTGTAACCTCGTTTTTTATTGCAGGTGCATTTTTTTACTTTATGGCGGCAGCAATTTTTTATGGTGTGGATTTTTTAAATATTCACTACCTTGACCCTCAAGCAGTTGGATTTATCCATGTTTTTATGTTGGGGTTTATGATGAGTGTAATTTTTGGTGCGATGTACCAACTCATCTCCGTAGTGTTAGAGATAGAACTCTATTCTAATGACATAGCATATGCCCATCTTGGACTATTTTTGGTAGGAATTTTACCATTTGTCGGGGCTTTTTTATATCCAGATATATTTGAATTTTTGGGATATGGCTCGATACTTTTATATATCTCATTTTTACTCTACATCGCAAATGTACTGTTATCGATTAAAAAAATCAAAAAGTTTGAGATAAAAGCATATTTTGTTCTTTCTATCCATATTATCCTATTTTTTGGAGTCACTTATGGATTGCTTGCATCTTTAGGACTTATACATGGAAGCTTAGAGTTTGATACTGTAAGTCTTGCTCACACACATATCGTATTGGTTCTATTTGGATTTGCAGGTGGCTTGATGTCCATTATCGCAACTGTTCTCATACCGATGTTTATGCTCTCTCATAATTTTGACAAAAAGATTAGTAACTATATCCTAGCAGGTATCATCTCAGCTTCACTATCTGCACTCTTTGGCTGGTTTACATTGGTACAAATCATCATTATGGGAACTATCTTTGCATTTGCCTATCAAGTGTATGACATGGTTAAAAAAAGGATGAGAAGACATCTAGATGTTTATGCACAAGACATGATAACAAGTGGCGTATTTTTGGTTATTTCGACTCTACTGATACCTTTTATCACAAACGAAAAAGTGATGAAGATTTTTATGATATTTCTCATTTTAGGATTTATCAGCTCTTTCGTCGTAGGGCACATCTACAAAATTGTACCTTTCTTAGTCTGGAATGAAAAATTTGCCCCACTTGTAGGAAAACAAAAAGTTCCAATGCTAGCAGAAATGGTTCACGACAAAGCAAGTCAAATAGAGTTTAATGCAAAAATAGCAACGATACTTTTTCTTTCCATCGGCATCTTGGCAGAGAGTCAAAGCATGATAGTTATAGGAAAAGTTCTCTTCATCATCAATGCCATTTTAGTGGCAGGAAATGTGATATATATATTTAGATACAAAGGATAAAAAATGGCTTTTACAGAACAAGATATTTATGATGCAATCAGTACAGTTATAGACCCAGAAGTTGGTTTTAACCTCGTTGAAATGGGTCTAATTTACGGCGTAGAAATTAAAGATGAAAAAGATATCATTGTAACAATGACACTATCAACTCCATCATGCCCACTTCATGAGATGCTTACAAATTGGACAAAAGAAGCTGCAATGAAAGTTGAAGGTGTAGAGAGTGTAGAGATAAACTTAGTTTTTGACCCACCTTGGGATCCTACTATGGCAAGTGATGATGTTAAGAAAAAGTTGGGAGTGGCGTAAAATAGCCTCTTGATTTATAAAATATTAAAGTTGTGTTATAAACAATATGGGATTTCTCCCACATTGTTTAATTTAACCTCCCAACCAAACTCACCTAATCTTAAGATATGTCTTAAGTGTACTATTTTTTAAACCCTCATCACTAGCACTAAGAAGTGGATGAAAACGGTTTTTTAAAATTTCTTCTATCTTTTGATGTGTAAAAGAGGAACTTTGATTTAAATTTACATTTGCAACAAAAGCATTTGTAAAAAGACTTCCATTTCCAGATGCTAACGACTGTTCATCATCACGACAAGCGGCATAATAAAGATATGTACCACTTATGGAAGTATTTGGAATACTCTCACCATTTTTATTTATATCCCTAATAGACTTCGGAGCACTAATAAATTTAACTTGTACATCAAAAGTTTTATCTATTATCGTCCTTTTAATTGATGTACCACTATTGCAAGAGTCAAAAATAATTAATTTTCTAGCTTTTATCTGATTTAAAAGTAGATTTATTTTATCGTCAATCATGTATAAATTATTGTCAGAGTCACTCAAAACTATCATCTCATCACGACCATCTAGTTCGTCACCACTTCTATCAGGAGTGAAACTTCCATGCCCTGAGTAATAAAGGATAAAAACATCATCGCTATTAAGTGTGTTGGCATAATCATTTAATTTTTGCTCAAAACTCATAGAGTTAGAAAGTGTATCTACATCAAATCCCCAATTTGTGATAAGTGTTTGCATCCTACTGACATCCAAATTTATACCTGACAAGTCATTACCCTCTCCTCAATGCCATTAAGCTAAGCCCAAAACCCCTACAATAACGATGTTTAGTTACC
>JAOZKZ010000122.1 GCA_029935075.1 Campylobacterales bacterium | reverse complement strand
AAACTTGGAAACTTAAAGTCACTTGTTGGTATGATTCCAGGCATGTCAGGCATGGCTAGTAAACTAAAAGATATGGATTTAGAGAATAACTCTGATATCAATAGAATAAAAGCTATGATAAGTTCGATGACAAAAAAAGAGAGAGAAAAACCTGATCTTTTAAACAATGCTCGTAAAAAGAGGATTGCAAATGGTTCGGGATTATCACAACTTGAAGTAAACCGTTTTTTAAAGCAGTTTAAAAATGCAGCAAAAATGGCGAAAAAGTTTTCAGGTAAAAATGGCATGAAAGATTTGCAAAACCTAATGTCACAACAAGATAGGATGCAGATACCAAGGTAATAAACAACATACGGCTTAGGAATGATGATAATTGTCATTAGTCCCAAGCCGTAATGAAAAAAATATATAAAGTAACAGGAGATTTAATGGCAACAGTAGTAAGATTAACAAGAATGGGTAGAAAGAAAAAACCTTTTTACAGAATCGTAGTAACAGATAACAGAAAAAGAAGAGATAGTGGTTGGATTGAGTCAATTGGTTATTATAACCCGATGACAGAGCCTGAAGTTATAAAATTTGACGAAGAGAGATTGGCGTACTGGACAAGTGTTGGTGCTAAGATGAGCGATCGTGTAAAGAGAATTACAGGCAACATGAAGTAAGTAAAATGGCTGATAAGTTTATTTTAGAGTTTGCGAAACTAATTGCAGATAAACCCGAAGAAGTTACTATCTCTCGTGAAGATGTTGATGAAGGGTTTTCTGAGATTATAGTAAGAGCAAACAAAGGTGACACAGGAAAGCTCATCGGTAAAGATGGAAAGATGATAAACTCTTTAAAGTCTATTATCTCTGGTTGTAAAGCCAAAGAGGGTAGAGCTTACCGTGTTACTATAAAATCTAACGATGAAGAGTGAAAAACTCCAAATTGCTACGATAGGTAAGGTTGTAGGATTATGGGGCGAACTTAAGCTTCATCTACAATCGGACTTTGAAGATCAATTTAAAAGTGGAAGCCGATATGTGCTTACAAACGGCTCTACTATCGAAATAGAAAACTACAATCATTCAAAATCAATGGTTAAATTTATAGGATTTAATATCCGTGAAGATGCACAAAAACTTACAAATCAAAAACTTTTTACAACTGTTGAAGCAACTCGCGAAAACTGCTCTTTAAAAGAGGGGCAATTTTATTGGTTTGATATGGTTGGTTCATTGGTTTATGATTCAGATACATGTTTGGGAATTGTAGATGAAATTGAACGGATTGGAGCGGTAGATTATCTTGTGATAAAAACTGCTGAAGATTTGGTTGAGAAAGAGCATTCAACAAAGTTTTATATCCCTTACATAGATGAATATATCAAACACTTTGATAGTGAAAACAAGAAGATTGAAACAGAAGGTGGATTGCTACTTTTAGAGGCTTCTTGATGAAGTTTACTTTTGTTACCCTTTTTGAAAATATTGTAAAACCTTACTTTGAAGACTCCATTTTAAGTCGTGCTATCAAAGATAATATCTTTTCAATTGACTTTGTAAATCCAAGAGACTATGCAACTGATAAACATAAAAAAGTAGATGATTATCAAGCTGGTGGTGGAGCAGGGTTACTCATCAAGCCTGAACCGCTCTCAAAAGCTTTAGATGACATATTGAGTGATAGTCCATCAGCATATTTTATATTTGCAACTCCCGCTGGAAAACCTTTTAAGCAGATAGATGCCAAAAGACTCACTAAATATGAGCATGTGGTATTTGTAAATGGACGATATGAGGGAATTGATGAGCGAATCATAGAAAAGTATGCAGATGAGCTTTTTTCTATTGGAGATTACATACTTACAGGTGGAGAACTACCAAGTATGTGTATGTGTGATGCGATAAGTCGTAACATTCCAAAAGTGCTTGGAAATTCCGAGTCTTTGGATGTTGAGAGTTATGAAAATAACCTTTTAGAAGCTCCAGCATTTACAAAACCAAACAGTTTTCAAGGTAGTGATATTATTAAAGAGTACTTAAAGGGTAATCATGGTAATATCCTGACTTTAAAAAGCAGACTTTCGGTCTGTAAAACAAACTATTTTAGACCAGATTTGTACAAAAAGATAAAAACTAAAGGTAAATTAAATGAGAAATAAGTTCATTGACGCTTTCGAAGCAAAACAAGCAGAAGGTAAAAACATCCCTGATTTTAGAGGCGGAGATACTTTAAGAGTAGCTGTTACAATTAAAGAGGGCGAGAAAACAAGAGTTCAGCAATTTGAAGGTGTTTGTATCGCAAGACGCGGTCAAGGTACTGGCGAGACTTTTATCGTAAGAAAAATTGGTGCAAACAGCGTTGGTGTTGAGAGGATTTTCCCAATCCTTAGTGATAGTATCGACAGCATCACAGTTCTTAGACGAGGACGCGTTAGACGATCAAAACTTTTCTATCTTAGAGAGAGAAAAGGTAAATCTGCAAGAATTAAAGAGCTTAAAAAATCTAGATAATTTAATGGTGGGGTTTTCCCACCAACCTCTTAAGCAAACCTCTTCACAAAATAAATCCCAATTCCAATCACTACAAATATCACAGCAACCGTACCAAATACAAAACTAAGCTCTATTGGCTGAGAAATATCAGGCATTAGCCCAATACCTCATTACATCTTTCACAAAGTGTCTCTTCATCTTTGCTTCTATGTTTCCAACATCTTGGACATTTTGCTTTATCTGCAAGTAGGATTTTAAAATTGTCTTCACCTATTTTAAAACTAGCCAACTCTTCATCTTTTTCATCTGAGATTATCTCGCTCACAGTAAACCAGTCTTCTGCATCAACACATTCTAGTTTGGCTATCGTATCAGAGTTTGTTTGAATGACAAGCTCTAAAGTTGCTTTTATCTTTTTATCTTTTTTAAGAACATCAACTGCCTCAAAAAACTTCTCTCTCGCTTCCATCATGTAAGCTTGGTCAAAATCAACTGACACTTCTTCGATAGGAACATAAAGCAAGTCAAAAACATCCTCTGCATCACCTTTGATAACTTTTGGAGCATACTCTAATATTTCATCAATGGTATATGTTAAAACAGGTGCTAGGAGTGCTAGCATCCCTTTAGTGACAGTTGCCATGGCACTTTGTGCTGATCTTCTTATCTGGTCATTTTCACCATTACAGTAGAGTCTATCTTTTGATATATCCATGTGGATTCCGCTTAGTTCTGATGTGATGAAGTGATTTAGTAATGAAAGTCCTTTTGAAAATTCAAAGACTTTAAAATATGCTTCCACTTGGTCAAATACTGATTTTGCTTTTATAACTATCCATTTGTCGATAGTTCCTAGTTCATTTAGTGGCATGATAGTTTCTAAATCAGCTACATTTGCAAGTAAAAATCTAATTGTATTTCTTGTTTTTCGATACTGTTCAGCCATCTGTTTTAAGATGTCATCACTAATCTTTTGGTCACCCATGTAATCAACCATACCAACCCAAAGGCGGAGTATCTCAACGCCAAACTTTTTACTAACATCGTTTGGTGCGACTACATTTCCTTTAGATTTGCTCATCTTTTTACCACTGGCATCATTTGTAAAACCATGGGTTATGAGATTTTTATAAGGAGATTTTCCATTTACGGCACAGCTCACAAGCAGAGATGTTTGGAACCATCCTCGATGTTGGTCACTTCCCTCTAAGTACAAGTTCGCTGGATAATTTCCTG
Organism: Campylobacterales bacterium; assembly: GCA_029935075.1. GTDB lineage: Bacteria > Campylobacterota > Campylobacteria > Campylobacterales > QNZT01 > SZUA-1433. The sequence continues at coordinate 2,871 of JAOZKZ010000122.1, read as the reverse complement.
CATCATATTGGTCTGATTTTAAAACTGCTTGCCATGTTGAGCCACTATCAAACCAAACATCTAATATATCAGTTACTTTTTCTAAGTTTGCAGAGTTGTATCCACTATCTGGTTTTAAAAGTTCATCTATCTCTTTTGAAAACCAAACATCAGTACCCTCAGCTTCAAAAATATCAGCTAAAAAGGTATGAACTTCTTCATCCATGATAACTTCACCCGTAGTTTTATCTCTAAAAAATGCGATAGGAACACCCCAGTCTCTTTGACGAGAAACACACCAGTCAGGTCTGTTTGCTATCATAGAGCCAAGTCGGTTTTTTGAAGTTGGTGGATAAAATGAGATACCTTCCATCTGCTCGGTTGCAGTCTCTCTAAGAGTTTTCCCATCTACTTTTTCATCCATACTTATAAACCATTGGTTAGTTGCTCTATAGATAATAGGTTTATGAGTTCTCCAGCAAAATGGATATGGATGTCTAAATTTTGAAACTTTCAGAAGTGAAGAGCCTAAAAGTTCTAAAATTGGTTCGTTAGATTTGAAGATATGCATTCCGACATAAATCTCAGGATTTGGCAGAAGCTTTTCTCTCACTACTGTTTCATCAAACAGACCACCATCATCAACTGGCATGATAACTTCAAGATCGTATTTTAACCCTACACGATAATCATCTTCTCCGTGTCCTGGAGCTGTATGAACACAACCACTACCGCCTTCCATGAGTACATGGTCGCCTAGAAGGATTTGTGATTTTCTATCATTTAGTGGGTTTATTGCAAAAAGATTTTCAAGGATTTCGCCTTTGAAAGTTTTAGTGATGCTTCCGCTTAAAACTTCCTCTTCTATCATGTTCTCATATCGAGCAAACGCGACAATAAAACCATCAGAGGTTAAAACATAGTCTTCTTCAGGATTAAAAGAGATACCCACATTTGAAGGAAGTGTCCATGGTGTAGTTGTCCAGATGACTATAGAAGCTTTCTCAACACCAAGTTTTGCTTTGCCTTCATCTTCAAGCTCAAATGCAACATAAATTGAATAATCCTCTTTCTCTTCATACTCAACCTCTGCTTCAGCAAGTGCCGTTTTAGCAGCCCATGACCAATAAACAGGTTTGCTTCTCTCTATCAAAAGACCCTTTTTAGCGATACTACAAAGTGTTCTAAATATATCTGCTTCAAACTCATACTTCATGGTAAGATAAGGGTTTTTCCAATCCGCAACGATACCAAGAGCTTTAAATTCCTCTTTTTGGATCTCTACAAATTTACTCGCATGTTCACGACAAAGTCTTCTAATGGTAGCTTTTGGAAGTGTCTCTTTCTTCTCAGTTCCAAGCTTCTTTTCAACCTGTTGCTCAATCGGAAGACCATGACAATCCCATCCAGGAACAAATCGAACATCTTCTCCTAAAAAATAACGACTTTTAACAACGATATCTTTTAGAATTTTGTTAAGGGCATGACCGATATGAATGTTTCCATTTGCATACGGAGGTCCATCGTGAAGTGTGAACATCTCAGCACCTGCTCGTTTTTCTGTCATCTTTTTATAGACATCTTGTTCTTCAAACCATTTTTTGTATCTTATTGGCTCTTTTTGTGGTAAGTTTCCTCTCATTGGGAACTCTGTTTTTGGTAAAAGTAGGCTATCTTTGTAATCCATTTGCTTTCATACTCCGTTTTAAAATTCGCGTATTTTATCCAAAAAGCCCTTATATGGTATAATTTACAGATGAAAAATGCACTTATAATTGTAGGAAAAGCGTTAAAACACAATCCCCTTTTTGTTGCCTATCTAAAACGAGAGGTTACAAACAGCATTGGCATGATTGATATGACGCTCTTTATCAGTAAAAATGATGAAACAATCTCAACCGAAATCAAAGAGACTATAAAAACATATCAAAATATAATCATAGCCACAGCAGAGGGTTTTGAGTTAGTTGGGAAAATCCTCTCTACTCAAACTTCAGATAGTTTAGTCCACAAACAAAATATGCTTCTCCCTTCAAAAGCAACAGAGATAATAGAAGATAGTTACGCTCTTAAGAATGTAAATGTTATCCGCATATATGTAAGTAAAAAAATACCAAAGATTTTACTGCACTCTTATCAAGAGGCTAGTGTGTTTCTAATTTGTGATGAAGAAGAGGCAAAGCAATTTGAAAAATTGGCACATGTATTTGAAGTTGAGAGCCTAGGCGTAAAACTTATTGATGGGCTTTGGCGATACAGCTTGGTCAGCCAAACTGAGATAGGGGTGCAAAGGCTTTTAAAAGAGGCTAGGGTGATAATAACGCATAAGATACTGATAGGTAATGACCTCTCTACTATCATTGCTCAGAAGCTTATTGAGACAAACCATACGATTACTATTGCAGAGAGTTGCACGGGTGGACTTATCGCTAGCGAGCTTACCAAAAATAGCGGGGTATCTTCCATTTTTAAAGGAAGCATCGTAAGTTATGCAAATGAAGTTAAAAGTACTTTGCTAGGAGTTAAAGAAGAGACTTTAGAAAAATTTGGAGCCGTAAGTGAGCAGACGGTAAATGAAATGCTTAGTGGCGTTATGCAAAAATTTGATTCAGATTTCTCATTGGCAGTGAGTGGAGTGGCGGGACCTGATGGAGGAAGTGATGAAAAACCAGTCGGAACTGTCTATGTTGGAGCTAAAAATAGGCAAAATGAGCCGATAATCAAAAGATTAACGCTAGTTGGAGATAGAATTTATATACAGCAAAGTAGCGTATATTGGGCGTTGAAGCTTCTTGTAGAGTCTGATGAAAAACTTTTTTTCAAATTTATGCCAAAATCCCTTGACAAGTAAGAATTTTTTGTATATAATTCTACCTCACTTACCAAGATAGG
>JAOZKZ010000121.1 GCA_029935075.1 Campylobacterales bacterium | reverse complement strand
CATGATTTTTTATACCCAAGAGATATCAAACTATAGGAGAGATGAATGAGAGAGATTCCGTTTTATGTACCGTCAATTGACAAAGAGGAGAAAGCTTTAATTAATGAAGTTTTATCTTTAAAAGGTGCTTCAAAGATAGAAGAGCTAGAGGATTTAGTGACTGAATATATAGGCTGTAAATATGCTGTATCAACCTCTAGCTGGAGTGGAGCGATGCACCTTAGTATGTTTGCATTAAATCTTAAGCGTGGTGATAAAATACTCTGTTCTGTCAATGCATTTCCTACCGTAGCAGAAGCAGTAAGACATTTTGATGCGGAGCCTATCTTTGTTGATATTGATAGTGAAGATTTTAACATCTCCCCTATAAAACTCAAAGAAGCACTTGTTAAACATATGCATAAAAAACTCAAAGCTGTTATTGTCTCTCATGTAGGTGGACAACCCGCTGATATGGATGAAATTTATAAAATTGCGAAAGAGAATAAGATTATTGTTATAGAAGATGCTTCTATAGCGTTAGGTGCTACCTATGAAGGACAAAAGATAGGAAGTACTGGTGCTGATATTACAACTTTTGGATTTAGTTCAAAGATGAAAAATGCAATTGGAAATGTTGGTATTATCGCTACCAACAATGAAGAGATTTATAAGCGTGCAAAATTGATTCGCCATCATGCTATAGAGGCGGCTGAGTGGGATAAAAATGGTCATCTTGGTTATGTTTATGATGTTGTTGATATCGGTATCAAATATGATACAAGTGAGTTAGATGCAGCTTTCGCGATTGCGCAACTTCAAAAAGCTGATGAGCATATAAAAAGAAGACAAGCCATTGCAAAGATTTATGACAAAGAGTTGGGTAGTATTAAACATGTTAGTATTCCTAAAAAAGTAAGAGATCATATTTATGGATTGTATATCGTAAAAATTGATAAAAATAGAGATGATTTTGCAAGAGCACTTAAAGCAAAAGGAATTACAACGGGGCTTCATTATGTTCCTTTACATCTTTTGACCTACTATAAACAAAAATATTCACTAAGAGTAAATGATTTTCCAGTAGCTTTGACAAATTATCAACAAATTCTTTCTCTTCCAAACTATTCTGGAATGAGTGATGATGATGTTAGCTATGTTTGTAAAATGATTAAAGAGATTGCGGCTAGCAGGGCGTGAGAGAACAACTCTACTTTTGGGTAGAGAGATATCTCTTTAGCCCAAATACCCTTCAAAAGATACTTTCCTACATACTACTACCTATTACACTACTCTATTGTTTAATTGTCTATTTTAAAAGATTACTATCTGTTGCTAGAGGGTATGGATTACCTATCATAAGTGTGGGTAATTTGATTGTTGGTGGTAGTGGAAAAACTCCTTTTACAATTGCTTTAGCAAAAGATTTAGACCATGTAGCGATAGTTTTAAGAGGTTATAAAAGAGAAGGAACGGGGTTATCCGTTGTAAGTCAATATGGCGTTATTACCAGTACGGTTTCAAAAAGTGGTGATGAAGCGATGCTTATGGCAAAAATGCTTCCAAAAGCTACTGTCATTGTTAGTGTTGATAGAGTTGAGGGAATTTTAAAGGCAAAGGCTCTTGGTTCAAAAGTAGTGATTCTTGATGATGGTTTTTCAAAATCTAGTATCAAAAAGTTAGATATTTTACTCAAACCTTCTCATCCAATGCCCAATACTTTTTGTCTACCAAGTGGAGCATTTAGAGAGTCTGCTACTCTTTATAAAAAAGCAGATTTAGTTGCGGTAGAAGATAGAGATTTTCATAGAGTTGTAGAGATTAAAAACCCAACTGATCGTATGGTTTTAGTAACTGCTATTTCCAAACCACAGAGACTTGATAAATATTTACCCACTTTTATAGAAAAAGTTTATTATCCAGACCACTATAATTACAGTGGAAATGAGCTTGAAGCAATTTTAAGAAAATATAGTGCAGATTCGATTTTAACGACACAAAAAGATGCTGTTAAGATGGATAATTTTCGTATAGATTTATCGATTTTAGAATTAGAAATGACACTAGAGCCATATATTTATGAGCGTGTAAACAAATATATAAAAGATTTCGCTAAAATCTCTTAAATTTTATACAAAATAGGTTCTTAATATGCAAGAAAAAATCCAAGTTATAAAAACACTGATCGATGCTTTTCCATTTATAAAAATGTTTCGTAATCAAATAGTAGTTATTAAGTATGGTGGAGCTGCACAAATTGACCCTATCTTAAAAGAGAAGTTTGCAAAAGATATTGCACTTTTATATCTTGTGGGCATTAAACCTGTAATTGTTCACGGTGGTGGTAAAAAGATTAACGACATGCTTAAAAAACTAGATATCGAGACAGAGTTTAAAGAGGGTCAAAGGGTGACAAGTCGTGAAAACATGGAAATTGTTGAGATGGTTTTGAGTGGATCTATCAATAAAGAGATTACTTCAATGTTAAATCATCATGGTGCTAAAGCGATAGGTATTAGTGGTAAAGATGCAAATTTTATCAAAGCGAAAGCTAAAGACAGAGAAAAGTTTGGATATACAGGTAATATCACAGAGATTGACGAAAAAGTACTTCTAAATTTAATCGATGAAAAATTTATACCTGTTATTGCTCCAATTGCTACTGGCGAAAAAGTTGGAGATTTAGGATTTAATATCAATGCCGATTTGGCTGCTAGTAAAATTGCAGTTGCCTTAAAAGCAAAAAAAGTTATTTTTATGACAGATACTGCAGGTGTTTTAGACAAAGATATGAGCCTTATCTCAACACTTTATAGAAGAGAGATTGATATCTTGGTAAAAGATGGGACGATACAAGGTGGAATGATCCCAAAGGTCGATGCATGTTTAGAATCTATAAATGGTGGCGTTGAAAAAGCACATATTATTGATGGACGCGTTGAACACTCTATGTTGCTTGAGCTTTTTACAAGTGATGGTATTGGAACTGTAATTAAAAGAAAGGATGTAATTTGAAATTTATAGAGACAAGAGGAAATGAAACTGGTTTTGATAAAGAGGTTGCTTTTTCCTATGCACTTTTAAATCCAAGTGCAAGTTTTGGTGGTCTTTATGTACCTGAAATACTTCCTCACTTAGATAGTGATTTTATCGTAAAAAACCATGATTTATCGTATAAAGATCTTGCGTATAAAATTTTAAATATGTTTGAAATAGATATTGATGATAATGTTTTAAAAGAGGCACTTTCCCTCTATGATGGATTTGATAACCCTAATGATACAACGCCTATTGTGAAAATAGCAGAGGGACTTTTTGTAAATGAACTCTATCATGGACCAACTCGTGCATTTAAAGATATGGCGCTTCAACCTTTTGGATATATTTTGTCAGATTTGGCAAAAAAGAGTGGTAAAAAGTATCTTATTTTAGCGGCAACTAGTGGAGATACAGGTCCTGCTACTTTAGATACTTTTGCAAATAAAGAAAACATCCAAGTGGTTTGTCTTTATCCAGATGGGGGAACGAGTGATGTTCAGAGACTTCAAATGGTTACTGAAGAGGGGAAAAACCTCAAAGTTATCGGTATACATGGAAATTTTGATGATGCACAAAATGCATTAAAATCACTTCTTGCTTCTCAAACTTTTAAAGAGGAGCTTCAAAAGAATCATATCTCTCTTTCTGCTGCAAACTCAGTAAATTTTGGTCGTATTATTCTTCAAATTGTTTACCATATCAAAAGCTATTTTTCACTTTTAAATCAAGGTGAGATCAAAGCGGGTGAAAAGATCTATATCACCGTACCTAGTGGAAATTTTGGAAATGCTCTTGGTGCGTATTATGCTAAAAAAATGGGACTTCCAATTGAGAAGATTTTAATCGCTTCAAATGCAAATAATGTTCTTACGGATTTGATTTTAAAAGGAGAATATGATATCAGAGAAAGAGAGCTTATATTGACAAACTCTCCTGCTATGGATATTTTAAAATCATCAAATGTAGAAAGAGTTCTTTTTGATAAGTTTGGAGCGGAGCGGACTAGAGAACTTATGGCTAACTTGAATGATAAAAACCATTATGAGCTAACAAAAGAGGAACAAAACTTACTTCAAGAAGATTTTGATGCTGTATATTGTGATGATGCTTATGGTCAAGAGATTATTAAAAAGTATGCGGACAATGGTTATGTCATGGACCCACACACTGCAACATGTTTTAAAGCAGATGAAAAACTAAAAACTAAAGATCTTAAAAATGTTATCTGTTCAACTGCAGAGTGGACGAAGTTTGCTCCAACGATGTTAAATGCGATTAACCAAGATGATAAAAAGTATAGTGACCTTGAAGCGTTAGAATCCATTTCAAAAGCGTTGAATATAGAGATAACTCCTTCAGTTTCAGCATTGTTTGGGAAAGAAGTTCTCCATGATAAAATTGTAGCAAAAGAGCGTATCGAAGAAGAGATACTTAAGTTCATAAATAATTAATGCCTTTATCTAAATTAAACGAAGAGCAGTATACCGCTGCTACGGCTACCTATGGAAATAATCTTATTATTGCTTCAGCGGGTACGGGAAAAACATCAACAATTGTGGCTCGCATCGGCTATCTTTTAAATAAAGGGGTTAATCCAGAAGATTTACTTCTTTTGACCTTTACCAATAAAGCCTCAGCGGAGATGATTGAGCGAATTGCTAAAAACTTTGATGAAAAAGTGGCAAAAAAGATACAATCTGGAACTTTTCATGCGGTGAGTTATCGTCTTTTGAAAGAGAGTGGTGTAAAGATCGTTTTAAAGCAGCCCAAAGAGTTGAAAATGGTGCTGAGAAGTATCACAGAAAAGCGAAATTTTTCTTATATAGAAGCAGATACTACTGCGTATTCTGCTGGTTATTTGTATGATCTTCACTCTCTGTATCAGAACATGGTTTCAGATCTTACTTTTGGAAAATGGGTGACAGAGCAAAACGCAGACCATGAGCCTTTTGAAGAGGTTTATGATGATGTGTATGCTGAGTTTCAAGAGCTTAAAGAGCGCTTTGGCTATGTGGACTTTAATGATCTTTTAATAAATTTTCGCTCCTTTCTTGAAGAGAATGATGTGAAGTTTCAAGAGATTTTGGTTGATGAATATCAAGATACAAATCAGCTTCAAGGCTCACTCATCAATGGTTTTAAAAGAGAGTCTCTTTTTTGCGTGGGGGATTATGACCAAAGTATTTATGGTTTTAATGGTGCGGATATCACAATTATTGGTTCATTTGCTGATAGGTTTGAGAATGCACAAGTTTTTTCATTAAATAAAAATTATCGATCTAGTGAGCCTATACTTTCATTAGCCAATAGAGTGATACAACAAAATCCAAGGATTTATCCCAAAAAATTAGAAGTAACACGAAAGGGAGATTTTGCACCTCCTAAATTAATGATTTTTGGAGAGTTGTTTGAACAATATACGGCAATTGCTCTTAAAATTAAAGATACGAAAACACCCTATGATGATATCGCTGTTATTTTTAGAAACAACTCTAGTGCAGATGGTATTGAAGCACATCTAAGAGAGCTTGGAATCGGATGTAAGCGAAAAGGTGGAACAAGCTTTTTTGATACCAAAGAGGTCAAAGCGATGTTGGATATGTTTACAATTTTGATAAATCCAAGAGACTTGATGAGTTTTATTCATATCTTTGAATATGCCAAAGGGGTAGGGGGTGTTTTTGCAAAAGACCTTTTTGATGCTTTTTATAAAGTAGGTGATGGGAGTATTATAGAAGGTGTGCTTAATCCAAAAGAGAAGAAAAACCCTTTTAAGCGGGGAATTGTAAACCATCAGCTTGGACTTTTTGATGAGATTATTGAGGAAGAGAGCATTGCTCGTTTTAAAAAGATGGGATTTGATGAGAAATTTTTGAAAAACCCTATTTTAAAACATGCAAAGATTAATAGAGATTTAGCAACTTATCTACATGCTTTTTATATTTATGTTAGTTCAACGGCTCATCTTGAATCTCCCTCTGCAATTGTTAAAAATATTATCAACTCAAAACTTTTTGAGCTTATTTCTCAGAGATTAGCAACTCAAAGAGCCACAAGAAAAGATGCAACACTTGATGAGGCACTTAAAAAAGAGGCACTTGTTAATATCCGTAGAAAAGCACTTTTACTTCAAGATTTAACACGACCTTATAGTGATAAATTTCGTTTCATTAATGCTCTTACTTTAGGTGGTGGAGAGCTTAGTGAAGGTGAAGGTGTGAACCTTTTAAGTATTCATGCAAGTAAAGGTTTGGAATTTAAAGAGGTTTATATCGTTGATTTGATGGATGGAAGATTTCCAAATACAAAACTTATGAGTAAAAATGGTGGTGATATAGAGGAGGAGCGACGACTCTTTTATGTGGCGTTGACTCGTGCTAAAGATTTGCTTTATCTCTCATTTGCAAAGCATGATAGAGTGAAGAAGATTGATTATATACGCTCACCATTTTTGGTTGAGGCAGGGATGATTAAAGAGTAATTTTTGAAAAGTCTAAAGTAAATGTACTTCCGTGCCCAACTTTAGATTTAATATCTAGTGCTATATCATACTCTTTACAGATAGAGTTTACGATATCTAGTCCTATGCCAAATCCACCAATGAGCTCT
>JAOZKZ010000307.1 GCA_029935075.1 Campylobacterales bacterium | reverse complement strand
TCATAAATTTCATTATGATAAATTAAGTGCTGGTTATAAGATGGTTGGAAATGCAGTTCCACCGAATTTAGCTTATTTTTTAGCCAAGAGTATTTATGAGCAGTTAAATAGTGTTGGTGCTCAGAGACGCAGTTAGCAGAAAAGTCAGTTTGTGATATGATATATCAGAGGTATTTATATGGAAAAATTGACCATCAGAGAGTATGCAACAAAATATAAACTAAGCACCTTCAATGTTGTAAAAATGACAAGATTAGGGGAGCTTAAAACAGAGAGTATTGAAAAAGATGGGAAAGAAGTTCTCTTGATTTGTATTGATGAAGTAATCGAAAAAGAAGTTCCCAAAAAGATTGAAAAAAAGTATGAATCTAGAGCTTTGAGGGCAGAAAACATGATGTTAAAAAAAGAGATAGTGCGTCTAAAGGAGGCGTTAGAAAACTGCAGAAATCTAAAGGATATAAAATGAAAGCAATCCTACAACATTTCCTAAAAGTAATTTTCAAAGGGCTACTGTGGCTTTTACCTATGGTTGCCATTATCATGGTGATTTTATGGGTTTATGAGAAGATAGACTCTTTGGTTGAAAAGGTTTTTCACCTTATCGGTTTTAGTCCTCAAAATAATGAATTTTTATGGTTGGTGGCTGTTGTATTGATATTTCTTCTTATTCTTTATGCTGTAGGTCATTTTATGAATACAAGATTGGCAAATATCTTTGAAAGGTTATTTGTTAAAATTCCTGGCTACTCTACGCTCAAAGATATTTTTGGTATTTTTAGCTCCTCAAAAGATGGTAAAACACAAGTATTGGTAGTAGCCATTAAAGGTTTTGCAAAAGAGGGTTATAACATCGGTTTGATGTATTCACAAAAAGAGAGCATTATCAAAGACCACTATACTGTTACCCTCTCCATGACCCCTATTCCAAACGGTGGATACATGTTTGAAGTCCATAAAGACAATATTTTTGTTATAGAAGATGCAACATTTGATGATAATTTACAGTATCTTTTGTCGATGGGTGTTAAAAGTATGACGGAGGTTTTGAAAATGGAGCCTAAAGAGATTAGTGAATTTACGCCTATTGGTGAGTGGTTGGAGCGAGGATAGGATACAATACAAACAAAAAAGGAGTTTAAAATGCCAAAATCACACAAATTGATTTATGCTTTTTATGTGGTTATTTGGATTTTTTTGGCGATAAATCCAAAGTATCCTGAGGATTGGCTCCTTGAAAATGTATTGGTTTTTATCCTATTTCCTACGATACTTTGGTTAGATAAAAAGTATAGTTTTAGTTTGACTAGTGTGATATTGCTTTTGGTGTTTAGTATTTTTCATAGTATTGGAGCTCATTATACTTATGCTGAGATGCCCCATTTTGATGCACTTACAGAGTTTTTTGGATTTGAACGAAACCATTTTGATAGGTTGGTGCATTTTCTCTCTGGGTTACTTCTTTTTAAACCAATTTTAGAAATTATTACTGCTCATGTAGGTAGAAATCGAGTTGCTTTAGTTTTTACTTTTTCGATGATTGTTACTATTGCTACAGTTTATGAAATCCTTGAGTGGTTTGCTGTGATTACATTTCATTCAGATTTAGGAGTTGCATTTTTAGGAACTCAGGGAGATGTTTGGGATGCACAGCAAGATACCTTTGTTGCGATTGTAGGGGCTTTGATAAATGTAGCGATTTTTTATAAAAGCTATAAAACTGTGAAGTGATATCATGCCGCTAACCATACCAAATCTCTTAAGTCTTTTTCGTATCATTTGTGCACCTTTTTTGATACTCATTGGATATTTGCAGATGCCAACGCTCTTTTTTATATTGTTTGGATTGATGTTTTTATCTGATGCCCTTGATGGAATCATCGCAAGGGCTTTAAATCAAACTTCTGAGTTAGGGGCAAGGTTGGATAGCTATGGAGA
>JAOZKZ010000120.1 GCA_029935075.1 Campylobacterales bacterium | reverse complement strand
GTTTGATATCTCCAGCCACTACGATAATCGCATTTTGTGGTTGATAGTACATTTTATGAAAAGAGCGAATATCTTCGATTGACCAGTTTTTGATGTCATTGATAAAACCTATCGGAGTCCAATGATACGAGTGATAAGTATAAACATTGTTAAAAAGTCTAAAGTAAAGATATCCAGTCGGGTTATTATCCGTTCTCCAAAGTCGCTCTTCTAAAACTACATCTCGCTCTGGTTGAAACTCTTCATCTTTTAGATTTAGGTTTTCCATAAGTTCTGCGAAAAGATGTAGAGATTTTGAGAGGTTATCCGATGAGCTTTTGATAAAGTATTGCGTGTAGTCAAAACCAGTTGAAGCGTTGTTCACTCCGCCAAATCCTTTAACAATAGTATCAAACTCTCCCATTTTTAGGTTTTTAGTTGATTTAAAGTTTAGATGCTCCAACATGTGTGCGATTCCACTTTTTCCCATGATCTCATCGCCACTTCCAACTTTGTAAAATATATCTGTTGTGATGACATTTGATCCATTTTGCATTGGAATGACCACAACTTCAAGTCCGTTTTTTAATGTTTTCGTATAATGTTTTGGTAATGCACTACTCATGAGTACTCCTGCTGTTAAAATTAAAATTGTTACTATTTTTATCATCTTCTATCTACTCCAATGGCTTCTGTAATATTTGCATATCCATCATTTTCTAGAAGTTCTAAAATCTCTTCATTGATTTTTCTTGCCAATATCGGACCTTCAAAAATCAAGGCACTATAAGCTTGAACCAAACTAGCTCCAGCTTTTAATCTTTTGTATGCTTCTTTCCCATCGCTAATTCCACCAACTGAAATAAGCGTAGTCTTTCCATAAAACTCTTTGGCTAATGCTTCAAAAAGGATAAAACTTTTCTCTTTCAAAACTTCTCCACTAATTCCCCCAAAATCTTTTGGATTGGGGAGTAGGGTATAGTCTATGGTCGTATTGGTTGCGATAATACCTTGTGCACCACTCTCAATAGCGATACGGCAAATATCAAGGGCTTCTTCTACTTCTAAATCAGGTGCAATTTTCAGAAGTACTGGTTTATCAGTCATTTTTATACTTAATTCAAAGATAGATTTGATAAATGTTTCATTTTGTAAATCCCTAAGACCCGGTGTATTTGGTGAAGAGATATTGATGATGATATAATCAGATATATCTTTAAATCCGTCGATTAGGATTTCATAATCTTTTAAAGCATCTTCACTTGAAGTGTTTTTGTTTTTCCCGATGTTTGCACCAAGGGGAACTGAAAATGGATAGAGTTTTTTTACATTATTTTGTGCAACCTCTAGCCCCTCATTGTTAAAGCCCATAGCATTTTGTAGTGAATTTTGTTCAGGAAATCTAAAAAGTCTTGGTTTCTCATTTCCACTTTGTGGTTTTGGTGTGACAGTTCCAAACTCGATAAAACCAAACCCCATAGCTTCAAGTCCTTGAATCATAGTGGCATTTTTATCAAATCCAGCAGCGAGTCCAACAGGATTTGGAAAAGTTACTCCAAACAGTTCTTGTGAGAGTTTAGAGTTTGTGAAATTGTATTTTTTAGATACAACTTTTAGCAAAAATGGAGCATAAGTACCAACATTTTTTAAAAGAGTCTCCACGACATGGTGTGCGGATTCTGGTTCTAGTTTATAAATAAACTTTTTAAAATCTTTATATTGCATAACTACCTATTTTCAGGGTCTTAAATGACCTATTTTAATAGGGGATTATACTTTATTTTTATTAAAATAGGCTTCTACCCTCTGTTTTCGTTTGAGAAAAGCTTTTTGATAATATCTGAGACATTATCCTCTTTTATGCCATTTGAAACGAGAGTTTTGTTTGTAATGATATCTATATCATTACAAATTGCATCATTAATTTTATTAGATTTTATTACTCTTGCTTCACTCTTCTCTTGATCTTTCTTATTGTACTTTTCCTCTTTTAAAAGATTGGTTTTTTCTCTATTTTGATTGCTTTCAAGCTCTGCAATTCTATGAATATTATCTTTATAACTTGTTTCAAACTCTTTAAGCTCTTCTATTCTTACTATAAGTTTTTGCTTTTCGCTCTCTAGCTCTTTGAGTTCAACCTCTAATATATCGTTCTCATCTTCACAAAGTTTTTGCTCTTTTATCTGTTCTAAAAGCACTAAGTTTTCTGTCTCCATATCATTGAGCTTTGAGCGTAAGATATAGTCATCTTCATTATCCATCTGGTGTGAGACCATCTCATTTTGCATCACGCCATACTGCTCTTTAATCATAAAAATTTCTCTATCTTTTGCATCTTTTTCAGTTTCGAGTTGGTTAATTTGTGCTTTTTGTTCATCAAATTTCTCACGAACTGCCAATACTTGCTTTTGGTGTTTCTCATTTCGTATAAAACATGAAAAGATCCATCCTACAATAAAACCGAGTATGGAAGCTGCTACTATGCAGAGTATAATTTGAGTAATGATTTCCATCATGCTTTTAATCCTTTTTAATTACTGAAATTTCTATTTCACTATGGTTAGAGTGTGAGATAGAAATAGCACTTTTTATTTTCTTATGCAAAACTTGAATATCTTCTTTTGGAATGCCTAGTCTTGCTAAATATCTTTTAGTACTGTAAAATTTATTACTTTTTTTATCCGCTTCAATTCTTAAATAACTAGAGGGGTTCATCTTGAAGTTATGGACAATTTTTCTTAATTTTTGTTTTTCATTATAGGAAAGCTTTCCAAAAGCAACCAGTGTTTGATTTGCTAAAATAGTCTCTATAGATAATCTTTGAGGTTTATTTGAAGAGAATTTTTGTTTTTTTAAATTTGGCTTTTTATGAACTATTTTTGTTTGTGTAGATTTTAAATTTTTTTTCTTTTCTTGAACAAGTGCTTTTTCATAGGCATCTTTGATATCTTGCTCTTCTTGTTCGACCAGTTGAATCACTTTTAAATAATTTTCGTCAACCTCTTCATCTTTAGTGATATCTGCAATTTCTACTGGAATCAATTCAGAGCTTTGGTCAATAATCTCATGTGAAGGAGCAGTAACAGTTTGGATGCTTGGATGAAATTGATTAAGGTACCTTGCAATGCAAAAAACAGTAAGAAGTATCATAAGTAGTAGCCCAAGATAGAGTACATTTTTACTTTGCATCACTTCTCCTAATTATTTTTAAAGGTAAATTTAAATTTCGCTTATGGAAATAGTATACAATATAAATTTACTTTTGTAAACAATTTTGGATATAAATTTAACAAAGTGTTTCAAAAATACACTTTTCTATTTTACAATACAATTATTTGATTTTTTCCCACATAGTTCCTTCAGTTGTATCCATGATTTGTATGCCAAGAGCCGTTAATTCATCACGAATTGCATCACTTTTTTCATAATCCTTGGAAGCTTTTGCATCATTTCGCTTTAAGATAAGTGTTTCTATGTGCTCTTTTTCCTCATTTGAGATACCAATTTGAAAATAAGCATAGGCGTTAAGGGTTCCGATAGCCAAAACCTCTTCTAAAAACGAGATATTTGACCTAATCTCATATTTGAGAGCTTTGTTTTTTGGTTCACGATCAAGTGTTTCGTTTGAACTTGCTACCATCTCGTCAACTACTGCTAATGCTTGTGAGATATTGAGGTCATCGTTCAGTGCATTCATCAAACTCTTCTTAAAGATTTTATTTACGGCAGAACCTTTATCAGTTTGGATACGCTTTTTAAGGCGATATAGTTTATCAAGTCTTTTTTTAGATGCAAGTAAATCTTCTTCATTGAAGTTGAAGTTTGCACGATAGTGAGATGAGAGAAGATAAAAACGAAGAATCTCTCCATCATAAACTTTAAGTGCATCTTTTAAAAAGAAAGAGTTACCCAAAGATTTACTCATCTTCTCACCATCTATCTGAACAAAACCATTATGCATCCAGTATCTTGCCAATTTTTGGTCTGATTCACAACGACTCTGGCATGCTTCATTTTCGTGATGGGGAAATATCAAGTCAGCCCCACCACCGTGTATATCTATCTGATATTCTCCATCACTTGCTAAATGCTTTTTTATCATTGCTGAACATTCGATATGCCAACCCGGTCTTCCATCTCCCCATGGACTTGGATATGAAGGTTCTCCCTCTTTGGAAAATTTCCACATCGCAAAATCTTTTGGATCCCTTTTTTCACTATTTCCTTCAACCCGACTTTGGTTTTGCGACTCATCTACTTTTCTACCACTAAGGCTAAAATATTGACTATCTTTTGAAGTATCAAAGTAAACTCCATCATTAATCGTATATGCAAAACCTTTCTCTTCAAGATGTTTGATAAAGTCGATAATATCTTGAATGCTTTCAGTTGCTTTAGGTTCGATATCAGCATCTTCAATTCCAAGGGCTTGCATCTCTTTTTTGTACCTATCTATATAATGGGATACAATTTCATCCAAGGTTTTACCACTCTCTTTCATCTTTGCAATTATCTTATCATCAATGTCAGTAAAGTTTTTCACAAAAGTCACTTGATAACCATCAGCCTTTAAAACACGCCGTAAAAGATCAAATGCCAAAGCACTTCTAGCATGTCCTAAATGTGCATCATCATAGACTGTTGGTCCACAGACATAGATTTTGGCTTTGTTTTTTTCTATTGGGATGAATTTTTCTTTTTGTTTTGAGATGGTGTTGTAGAGTTGCACTAAGAGGTTCCTTTTTTGTATTTAAGCTGCTATAGGGGATAAAGTAAAAACTTTAGCAGACTTTTTTGCAGTTTTAATATCGTTTTGTTTTAGAGATTCTCTAACATTATCTAATTTTAATGCATCATCTAAACTAATATAAGGAGACCATCCTTCATCACTATCAATAATATCAATCTCAACTTCTGCAACATATCTGCCTTCAATGATAAACTTTTTATGTTTTCTCGTATTCACTATTTTCTCCTCATATAATCTTTTGACCATTTTTTTATATCGGGTCTGTATGCTGTTATCAAAACTGCTGGAGTTTTTTTACCTTTTGAAATACCCCACACAGCGTGAATTGGCTCTCCATCTTTATCCATTTGAAGTAGCAACACACAAGGTCCTTTTCCAAAATCAGGATAATCTTCAATAACCTTTGCATCTTTGATAGAAACAATGACATCTTGAACAAAAATATCATCTTCTGCCAATTCGTCATAACCATGACTTGAGATAAGAACTTCCTTTTTATCAACAAGAATTTTAATACTTTTGAAAGTTTCACTTATCATCAATTCTAACCTTATTTGCTCATTGTAGCATTTTTTGGTAATATTTTAACGAATTTTTAACAAAGGTTAAGAAAACATTGCAATTTGAAATAAGTTTCATACAAAAGTAAAATTATTTCTTTTTCGTATTTTGTCGAAAAGCTTGTGTAAATTGCCAAAATAAATAAATAGTAATAATCCTAACTATCATACCCATAAATTCATGCCCTTGGTATAGTGTATTACTATTTTTAAACATGTTGATAGGGTTAATTAGTTCTACCATCCTGTTAAGTGTTTGCATAGATAACAGTCCCTTAATACATTCAAATTTCATAGTAAAACAGTCAGACCAACAAGGAAGATAATCATGTAATAACAATACTAAAAAAGCAAAAATAAATATCCAAGCTAAAACTTTTATCCAATTGTTGCCAAAGTATGAGATATGTTTATTTAAGAGAATCGTGAAAATAGTCGCTTTTTTAAATGCTACAGGTGGCTTTGAATCACTTGACAACTCATTAAGATAGAACTCTTGTTCGAGTGTATACATTGTATTGCTATCAGGTATATTACTTTGTTTGTCATAAATTTGTTTTATAACTCTTGCTGTCTCTCTATCTTGTATATTTTTTTTCGATAGCGGTTGAAAACTTGATGCACTATCTAGTGACTCTGGAGTAGCATATAAATCAACTATATTTGCATTTTTAAAGAAAGAACTGTTTATAGATATTTTATTGACCATAACTTTCTCAAATACAAAAGTATCAGCGTGTATAGTCCAAAATCTAACCGGAGACATAAATTTAGTATGCATAAAATATATAACATCTTCAAATCGTGTATTTGTAAATGAGATTTTACCTTTATTAAAAAATGTATTGGTAAAGTCTGTAAATGATTTAAAAGTAGAACCAGTTAAAGAAAAATTACCTACAAACTTTCCTCCACCAAAACTTGCTATTTTATTAAAAGTTAGATTTTCAAAATTACTTTGTTTAAGAGAATTCATTCCAAAGTTTACATTGTCAAGAAATGTTAGTTCTTTAAATTCCAAACCGTTGGAAAAAGTAGCATCTGTAAATTTTACCCCTTTATCGAAGGTAGAGTTAAGTATCTCTACCTTTTTAGAAAACTTTGATTCAGAGAAATCAATACTTTTTAATTTTGAATTGAAAAGTTTAAAATTATCTTTAAATACAGTCTCTCTAAAATCTAAATCGAGTTCAAAATTATTTTCTCCAATAGTGACATCACCATAAAAAATTGCTTTATTAAAAGTGGCAACCAAAGCACTGTTAGATAATTTAAACAATATTTTATTTTTAGTCAAAAAACTATTTTGATACATGGCGGATTCGCATACCAAGCGAATACCCTAACTAAAAATTGATTGGTGGTATTTAAGTCAACAAGACTAAGATAC
>JAOZKZ010000119.1 GCA_029935075.1 Campylobacterales bacterium | reverse complement strand
GCGCCCGCCTCATTCAACATCACATTCCTTTTGGTTTTATAATTTTTTAAAAATTCACTTATCTTACTGAAATTTCTCTTATAGTTGCAACAATTTTTTCGATTATCCAATCAGGAGTTGAAGCACCTGCTGAAATTCCACATAATTTCTTGCCATCAAACCACTCTTTAACAAGCTCTCTCTCATTTTCAATCAGATAACTATCAGTACAATTTTCTTCAGCAATTATAAAAAGCTGTTTGGTATTTGAAGAGTTTTTCCCACCAATAACAATCATAACATCCGCTTCCAAAGAGAGTTCATGTACTGCCACTTGATTTTCAAATGTTGCATTACAGATTGTGTTAAAAACTCGAACTTCTTTAATATTTTCTACAAGATAATTGATAATTTTTTGAAATTCACTTATTTTTCTTGTAGTTTGAGATATTACAGCTACTTTATGGCTTATTTTTACTGATTTAAGATCATCAACACTCATAACAACAATAGGTTCATTAACTGCATAGCTCATCACACCCTTAACTTCTGGATGTTTCACATCCCCAAAAATAATTATCTTGTATCCCTCTTTGCTCATCTTCTCAACAATTTGTTGTGGTTTTGTAACAAAGGGACAAGTTGCATCAATAATTTCTACATCACTCTTTTTTAATGCTTCAAAATCTTCTTTAACAATACCATGGGTTCTAATAATCGCTTTTTTTGCAGTTCCAAGTTCACTAATATCATTTGAAGTGATAACATTAAAATTATCTTTCAAACGGTTAATCTCTTCATTGTTATGAATAAGTGGTCCTATAGTAGTAGCATCTCGAGAGCTTTCTGCAATCTCAATAGCTCTTTTTACCCCAAAACAAAACCCATAATTTTTTGCTAACTTAATCTCCAACTTGCACCTCACTAATTTTCTGTAAAAGCTCAACAAAATTGGGGAATGATGTCTGTATGCACTCTGTATCTTCTATCTTCATGCCACATTTAAGCCCTGCTATCGCAAAGCTCATAGCAACTCTATGATCTCCAAAACTATCAATTTCAGCACTTTTAAGCTCTCCGCCCTCTACTGTATAACCATCTTCATACTCTGTAGTTTTTATACCACATTTTTCTAAGTTTCCAACAACCGAACTGATACGATCACTCTCTTTTACACGAAGCTCATGGGCATTTTTAACAACACTTATCCCATCAGCACAAGCAAAAGCTATTGAAAGTGCTGGCAATTCATCAATAAGCCATGCGATATTTTTTGAAACCTCAACTGCTTTTAGAGGTGCAAAACTAACCTTTATATCACCAATAGGTTCATACTTATTTTCTGTTTCGATAAATTCAATCTTTGTACCCATCTGTTTTAAAATCTGATATGCCTCTATCCGTGTTTGATTTAGTGAAACATTTTTAAGAACTATTTTTGCATTTGGCGTAATTGCTGCTGCAAGAGCAAAGAAAAAACCACTTGATGGGTCTGAGGGAACTGTAATTTCTAAAGGATGTAAAGGTTCAATATTTGGTATAATTTTAATCTTTCCACCATCATCAATCACCTCAGCACCCATGCCACGAAGCATGCGTTCACTATGATCACGACTCAAATGAGGTTCACTATAAACTGAAGAAGAATCTGCTGAAAGTGCCGCTAAGATCATCGCACTCTTAACTTGTGCAGAAGCAATAGGACTCTTATAATCAAACCCTTCAAGCTTTGCACCTCTAATTGAGATAGGTGCTAAATTCCCTTTAACTCTACCATCAATTGTAGCACCAATACAACGGAGTGGATCTGCCACTCTTTTCATGGGGCGAGATGCAAGATATTTATCCCCGTGAAGCACAAAAAAGCCTTCACGCGTTGCTAAAAATCCCATAAAAAGTCTGATAGCTGTTCCAGAATTTCCACAATCTAAAATTGCAGCAGGCTCTTTTATAGTTTTTGGTGGAGTAATCGTAATCACATTTCCATTTTTTTTGATTACTGCACCCAATTGCTCTACAATACTCAAAGTATTTAAAGTATCTTCTGCCCCAAGATAGTTCGTAATCTTTGACGGTTTATCTGAAAGTAGTGAAAATATCGCACAACGATGGGAAATTGACTTATCACTAGCAATCGTATCAATCTCAACATCAAAACTATCACTTCGTTTAACTGTAAAATTACTCATCTTATCCCTATCCCAAATTTCTCTTTTAATCCCTCAAGAATATCACTCATAATCGTTGTGATTTGTTCCTCTTCAAGTGTTTGATCATGTGATTGTATCTCAAACTTAACCGTTACACTTTGACTCTCTCCCAACTCTTGGCTTTCATAAATATCCATAGCTGCATATCCGATAACCTCTTTTGGCAACATTGCATTAAGGTGTGTTCTAATTTCACTAAACTTTATCTTTTTAGGAATGATAAGTGACAAATCACGCGTTAGTGCTGGAAACTTTGAATATGCTACAGCACTAATCTTTTCATACTTTAACTTATCAAAATCCAATTCACAGATATAAGATCTTGGTAAATCAAACTCTTGCTCAATCTTCACATGGACTCTCGCGATAAATCCCACATCTTCACCACTTATGAATACTCTTGCATATTCATAAGGACTAACAAGTGTATTTTCATCAGTTCCAGTTTGAAGCTCTATCTCCCCTACTGTTTTAGAAACAAGCTGACTAAATTTAAAAAAGTCGATGACTTCTGGCTTACCATGATTGCTCACACTTGCTGATTCTACTTCTCCACTAAAGATAAAAGAGATTCTACTTCTCTCTTCTCTTTTAGAGTTAACAGTTTTTCCAATTTCAAAAAGCTTTACACTTTTTTTACCAAACTTCATGTTTCGACTTGTAGAATTTATGAGATGTAAAAGAAGCGTAGAACGAAGTGTATTTAACTCATTGGTGATTGGGTTTTTCAAATCAAGTTTACTATCTATCACTTCAAGGTTATACTTTTCCATCAATTCTCTATTATCAAAAAAGTAATGAATTGCTTCAAAAAATCCAACACCTGCAGCTTTATGTCTAAAATGGATTCTCTTTTTAAATCTAGTATATGCTTCATTTCTTATCTGAATTGATTCCGTAAAATTTAGAGCTTTTGCTTTTATATTGTCAATTCCAATGATACGAACCAACTCTTCGATAATATCTTGTTGATGATTTACATCATGACGAAAAGGAGGAATGGTAACTATAAATGAACCATCTATCTGTTTTACGACAAAACCTAAATGTTCCAATATTTGTGAAATTCTTACAGCTTCTATATCTTGACCAATAAAATTATTAATAAACGCATGTTCTACTTTAACAATCTTACTTTCAACCTCTACCTTATGTTTATGGCTCCCCGCATATACTGAAAGTTCATTCTCTTTTGTCAAACCACAAAGATACTCAATACCCAATCTTAAATTGGGTTCACTTCCTCTTGAAGACCTATAAAAGTGGTCATCAACTTCCACTTTAGAGTCACTCTTTTTTTGAGATATGATATCAGGGTCAATATAAGAAGCTTCAACAATCACAAAATCACTATCTACTTTTAGATTATCACTTTGATTGATACCTACAACACTCAGGACTTTATCCTCGCAAAAAACTGCATCAAAACCAAGAGTATCTTTTTTCAAACTTATAGATACGATATCAGAGTCACATTTTTTAAAGTCATAAGCTCTTAAAAGTACACCAGTTGAATGTGTTGCGTATGCTAAATAATCTGTTATATTATTACTGCTTTTGTGTTCAATACATGCCAATCTAAACGCATATAAAAATGGAAGCTCTAACGCTTTGAGTTCAAAAAATTTATACTCTATCGAAGATTGTACATTTTTTTCAACTTCAAACTTTAAAACCCTAGCGACTCCTCTTCTATCATCTTGAAAATGAAAATCTGGACATGTACGGCTACAATTTAAAGACGCACTCAAATCTCTAGCCACACCATTGATACTAAGACAATCCCCTCTATTTGCTGTGAGTTCAATATCTATAACATCATCATTTAGTAGCGGATACGCACTAAGTTCAAATCCAAGTTTTAACGCCCCAATACTCTCATCTAAAACCATGATTCCATCATTCATCTCAGGAAGTCCAATTTCAGAAGATGAGCAAATCATACCATGTGAGTCAACACCTCTAAGTTTTGCCTCTTTGATTTCAAAATCTTTTCCTAAAACTGTTCCTACTGTTGCCACAGCTACAAATTGACCTACTGAAACATTTTTAGCACCACACACAATTTGTGTCACCCTATCGCCTAAATCAACTTGACAAACATTTAATTTATCTGCATCAGGATGTTTCTCACACTCCTTTACAAAGCCAATTTTGATACCCTTTGGGACTCTTATCTCATCTAATGAATCAACTTCTAAACCAATTGAGTTTAGTGATGTGCATATTTCATCCGTAGTAATATCACCTAAATCTATCCACTCTTTTAACCACTCTTTTGTAACGATCATCTAAATTGCTCCAATAGTCTTAAATCTGCCTCAAAAAGAGAGCGTAAATCTGGAATCCTGTGTATCAACATCGCAAACCGCTCCACACCAAGTCCAAATGCATATCCACTAACATTTTCATATCCAACTGCTTTGAAAACATTTGGGTCTACCATGCCTGAGCCCAACACTTCAAGCCAACCAGTATGTGAGCATATTCTACATCCCTTGCCTTCACAAAAAACACAGCTTATATCTACCTCAGCACTAGGCTCGGTAAAGGGAAAATAGCTAGGGCGAAATCTTATCTCTATATCATTACCAAACATATGATATAAAAAATCTTCAAGGATAAACTTCAGATGGGCAAAACTCACTTTACCCTCTTCATCTACAACCAACCCTTCAACTTGATGAAACATTGGCGTATGAGTAACATCAAAATCCCGTCTAAAAACTGAACCTGGACTTATCATACGAATCGGAGGTTTAACATTGGGATCCATCATCGTTCGTATCTGCACTGGAGAAGTATGCGTTCTTAACACATAGTCATCATTCATATAAAAGGTATCCTGCATATCTCTTGCTGGATGATACTTGGGAAGGTTTAGTGCTTCAAAGTTGTGAAAGTCATCTTCCAAAAGTGGTCCCTCTTGAATTGAAAAGTTCATACTGACAAAATAATCAATGATTTTATTCATAGTTTCTGATACGGGATGCAAAGCTCCACTCTCATTGAAACCATTAAACAGCGTAACATCAATGCCATCTTTTTTCATACTCTCACTCAAAGCCACTTCTTGCAATAAACTTTTTTTACTATCAAACAGCCCAGTCAACTTTGCTTTTTGAATGTTAAGACTTTTCGCAAACTCTTTTTTCTCTTCATTGGGTACGCTTTTCATCTTAGCAAACTCTGCCGCTAAAATACCCTTTTTACCAAATATCTCAATCCGTGCAACTTCCAGCGTCTGAAGCGTATCAGCAGACTCTATAAGCTCTTGTAAATTTTGCAAATTATACACCTATATTTTTTTAGGAGATTGTATTTAAATCTTGATTAAACCCGAATTATGCAGTAGAATATTTCATAAAGTGTTTGTGCTTTGCATTAGAAATTTTAGGACAAATTTGAGCTTATGCCATAGCATAGGCGATGATTTTTCCTGAAATTTATGATGTAAATGATAAATACTTGATGAAATACTCTACTGCATAATTTGGGTTAAAGGCTACTTGCAATAAAATTAGGTAAAAAGGAACTAAAATGTGTATATTTTGTAAGATTGTTGAGGGTGAAATCCCATCAAATAAGATACTAGAGAATGATGAGTTTTTATGTTTTCACGATGCGAATCCAAGAGCTCCAATTCATCTTTTGATTATTCCAAAGGTTCATGTTGAAAAATTTCAAGATGTTACACCAGAGTTAATGAGTGCGATTACGCCATTTATCCAAGAGGTAGCTAAAAAGATGGGACTTGATTTAAGTGGATATAGACTCATTACCAACAATGGTGAAGATGGTGGACAAGAAGTACCACATCTACATTTTCACCTATTAGGTGGGACAAAACTATCTTGGCCTCACTTTAGCCCTGAGGAGACCCACAAGGCTCTATAATTTAGTAGGGCTTTTGCCCTCTATAGTTTCCAGGAGTTTTGTATTTACAAACAATTAAATACCAGTTTTTATATTCTCCTGTTTTATATTTACTGATAGCACACCCAACTTGTGATGTACTTTCCCATATTATCTGAGTGTAATGCCCACACATTTGGTTTGCATCACAACTATTATCATCATAGTGATAATACTGTTTTTCATCTGCCCAAGCTTCTGTAGCAAATTCTAATGTAACTTTTTCAGTTGATGTATAAAGATTTTCTCCATATCCATCATTTTGGTTATTAGGGTCATGCTCCCATGCTCCACTATTAGACAATTTTTCTGCGTAAATTTGTGCATCTTTAGCTAATATATCACTCCACTCTAAATCACTATTTACTCCCACTGCATCTCTTACAATATTGTGTGCATCTAATGCATCTTGTTCTTGCCCTGCTACAGGGATATTATCTTCAATACCCTCAGTAATATTTCCAGTATTATTAGTAATACCTTTTCCACGCTGTTCATCGATAAAATCCTGAACATCATCACTATTACATCCACTAACAATAAAAGCAGATATTAAAATCATATATATTTTATTTT
>JAOZKZ010000306.1 GCA_029935075.1 Campylobacterales bacterium | reverse complement strand
AAAATCAAATCCATTATGTAAATCAAGAGAATAAGTTTTTTAATAGTGAAAAAGACAACACCTTGTACGGAGCAGAGCTTGAGTATAAAGGAAATATCACTACAAAAGATAGTCTATATTTGAACCTTTCTTATACAAATGGAGATAATAGTTATGATGAGAGTTTGAGTAATGTCTCTAATTTTCTTGCAAAGGGATATTATGTATATGATATTTTTGAAAACCTTTCTGGAAGTGCTGTTGTAAAATATAGTAGCGAAAAGGGACGGTTCGATATGGACTCCAGAGATGCAATGGATGCCTATACAATAGTAGATACAGCTTTGCAATATAAAAATTATAGACAAGATTATGATTTGACATTGAGTGTTAAAAATATCTTTAATAAAGAGGGAAAATATCCAGCAATGCCAATGACATATATGGATGATTATTCTAAAGAGGGTAGAACTTTTATGCTCAGTGTGAGAAAGGAGTTTTAAGATGAAAAAGATACTTTTTTTACTTATTTTTTTTAAAATAGTTCTCTTTGGGTATGAGTATGATGAACTTACTTTAAAAGCACAGGCTACAGTCTTTCCAAAGCTTTTATTGTTAGACCAAGATATCTCTAAAAAACTTGTGGATGACCAAGTGGTTTTTTGTATTGTATATCAAGAGGTTGATAAAAGAGATGCACAAAAGATTAAGGCATTGATTGAAAAACAGTTTGGAAACAGTTTGGGAGCGTATAAGCTAAAAGTTACAATCAAACCTTACCAAGAGGTAGAAAATCAAAAATCTACAGCTTACTATATCTTAAATTCTGAAAATCTACAGATGCAAAAAGTTGCACAAATTGGGATAGATAATAATTTAATTGTTTATACCTATGATAAGCAAAATTTTCAAAATAGTATATTAATCTCCTTGGCGATAAAAGATTCGACAATTATCTATCTAAATAAAAAGATGCTAAAGAGTTATAAGATAAATTTTGTAGATGCACTTTATCAAATCGTAAAGCTTGAAAATGGGAAATAGACAGACCTCCTTATCAAAAAAGATTGTTTTTATAATAGCCTTTGTCTTATTTGCTCTAAATATTGCACTATATGTAACGATAATTGGGTTAAATAAGTCAACACTCTATGACATGGAGCGAGAAAAAGCTCAGTTGATTACCAAAACTTATGCACCTATGCTAGCTATGCAGATTTATCTTGATATGGATGATAAGATAGTAAATATTGCTAAACAGATGTTAGTCAATAAATCTGTATTGCAAGTTGCAGTTTTATCTAACAAAAAGAGTCTTTATCGTAGTCAAAATGGCGAGAAAATAGAAGGTATAGAAGTTGTAGAGGATATTTATGAACCAGGATCCAATAGTAAAATTGGAACTATAGAGATGACTTATTCAGTTGCAAACTATGAAGCAGTTTTGAGTAGGAACTTGAAGATAATTTCTATATTTTTAATTGCATTTATTTTTGTTTTTATCGGTTTTAGTTGGTATATCCAAAAACAACTGAGTCCTTTACATACCCTTGCATCAATTTTGGGTAGTTATAAACCAGATAGTGATGTAGTCTTTCCTCATGGTGAAAGAAATGATGAGATAGGGTTAATCGCACGTGCATTAACAAAGATGCATGAGAGAATCCAATTGGAGCGGCAAAAAGGGCAGCAAAATGAGCAAATGCTTATCCAGCAATCCAGACAAGCCGCCATGGGAGAGATGATAGGAAATATCGCCCATCAGTGGAGACAACCACTTAATGCATTGGGATTAGTGCTTCAAAATATTCACTTTACCTATCAGATGGATGATTTGAGTGATGAGTTTATGGAAGATTCTGTTAAAAAAGGGAAATTACTTACCACTTCGATGTCTAAAACGATTGATGATTTTAGAGACTTTTTCAAGCCAAATAAACTTAAAGAAAATTTTAATGTCTCCCAAACTATAAAAAA
>JAOZKZ010000118.1 GCA_029935075.1 Campylobacterales bacterium | reverse complement strand
TGAATGCTATCGATAAAGAGACACTTATCGCTACAATGCTTTCAAAAGTACCACCTAAGGTTCATGATGTAAATAAAGTTGCATATGAGCTTGGAGAGAAGTACGCTAACGAAGCTACTGCTTAGTTAAAATTAGGACTTGATAACTTATCAAGTCCTATATAAAAATACCCTATATTATAAATCCTCAAAACAACACTCTATTAAATTATTTGAATTATTTTCTAAAAATTAACAAAATTTAAAGTTTTTATCTTGTAATATAAAACTAAATAATTTTCAAAAGGAATTCTTATGTTTATGAAAAAAGAAATTTTTATATCATTAGGTGTAGCAGCGGCTATTATGACGGGTTGTGGAAGTTCAAGTAGCCCAAGTGTTCAAACTGATTCAAAATTTGGTACAGGATATTATCTTGATTCTGCTGTTACCGGTGTTTCATATAAGTGTGGTACAAAAGAGGGAAAAACTGGTTTAAATGGTGAGTTTACTTTTGAAAAGGGAGCGAGTTGTACTTTTACTTTTGCAGGTATCACACTTAGAGAAGTTATTGCTGATTTGTTAAAAGATGATAAAGTTACAATTATCGAAGATGATATCAAAGTAGCAACATTTTTACAAACTTTGGATAAAGATGGTGATCCTAGCAATGGTATAACAATTCCTGCTGAAATCATAGCAGCTATGAGTGCTGCAAATATAGATGCACTTCCTCAAAATGCAGATGATATAAAAGAGTTATATGCAGCTATCAAAGATGTGCCACAATACGATGGTAAAGAGAAATCGATGAAAGAGGCAAATGAACATCTGCAAGGCACTATCAAAGAAGAGGCTGAGAAAAGCGATGCTACCGTAGCTTTTTCACTACCTGAAACACTTTATAGACCTAAGGTAGATAACCATGGTAATGGTTTTGAATTTGAATTTAAGACAATTTCTTTAAATAATGAGAAATTTTCTTATTCAGAGAGTGAATTAATAAATGGTGCATTTACTCCTGAAGAGGATGATGACGATGACGATGATTTTAAATTAAAAGCTGGACAATGGGTAGCAGAGAGTGACAATGATACAACACCATTTACATTAAGTAGTGATAATAAAAAAGTGCTACTTACAGATTGGAATGCTGAACTATATAAACAGAGTGTGACTGATATCTCAGGTAGAACTGTGGTACTTTATGGAAGTGATGAAGTTGTAACTATGCCAAGTGGTGCTACAAAAACGATGATTAAATTTATCCCTACCGCAGATAGTTATTATGTTTGGAATGAAAAAGACTATCCAACATTATCTGATGTGGTTAAAAGTAAATGTGGTACTAATTATTTTACTCATGCAAAAGAGGATAGTGGTATAAATGGTATAGCATTTACTTGTGGACAAGAGGCTCAAACTAGTGGTACACTTGTAGGTGTTAAGCGTGATAATAGCACATTGGTTTCAAATGTAGGAACATGGGAAATTAAAAAACTTCCAGATAGTACTATTGATGGACTTTTAGTTACTGTAAATCCAGAATACAATGAACATAGTGATAACCGTATGTTTGCTATGAAAGATGGTAAAGTTTGGGAAGGTGAATGGGAAAAAGCTGGAGTAGCAAATATTGATGCTTGGTATAATAAAGTGGCGATGGATGTGTTTAAGGTAAAGATGATAGATATGGAAGCAGATACTGAACCTGTTGAAGTTGTAACAGCTTTAGAAAGTTTATTGGCAAGAAGAGCATTTTATACACATAAAGGTGGAGTAAATGACTACCTTACTAAAATGGAATTTAATGAAGATGCTACTACTGTTATTATAACACCGCTAGAAGGACCAGATAGAGCTAGCCGTACACAAACTACAAGGATTAATGGTAATACTTTGACAATTGGAAGTGGTGATGCCATGACTTACAATAATGGCTCTGCTAATTATGCAGGTTTTGATAGTAGTAGATTTTATTTTGATCAAGCCGAAGCCAAAAACTATTATGATGGGGTAGTACCAAAAGATATAACAGCACCAGTTATAACTATAACAGGAGATGCAACAATTAACCTAACAGTTGGAGATGCATATACAGATGCAGGAGCAACAGCATCTGATAATAAAGATGGAGATATAACAAGTAATATTGCAAAAACTGGAGAAGTTAATGCATCAATGGCAGGAACTTATCCAATCAGTTATAATGTTTCAGATGCGGCAGGAAATGATGCAACAGAGGTTACAAGAACAGTAATTGTAACTGATGGTAGTGCAAGTACTATTTTAATCACTGAAGAATTACTAAAAGAAAAAACTTTTTATCTATCTTTTGTTAATGGTGACTCTACAGTTTATATGAGAAAAAGCTTTACTGGGTTACAAGGAGGTACAGAACAAAAGTTAGTAATAAAAAATTCTGATGGAACAGTGTTAGATAATATACTTTTTGGCATGTCTTATGAATTAGTAAATGGCAAACAAAAAGCTGCTAATTTTTTGTTTACACTCAATAGTATTGATGGTAATGAGTGGAATCTTACAAAACAAATCAGTACTAGTAATGATGGTAATTATGATAAAGAAGTTGATGCTGTTTGGTATCTTACCAAGCCTGATGCTTATCCAGATGAACTTTTAGTACCTATTACTCCACTTATGCTTAAGGGGCAAAACTTTTATCACTCTTTTTCAGCGGATGATGATGGTTCTATAGGCTATGGAAAAATGACTTTTGGTTTAGATGCAGGTGCAATACATATGTTGGAACTTGATAAAAATAAAGATGAAATATCAAATGAAATCATTACATTTGGCTATATTATTGAAGATGAAAAGATTAAAATTATACGAGATAATGATTTTAAATGGTTTATTCTTCATAATATAGATGGAAATATCTGGTCGATGACAGAAGAGGATGATGATAGTAAAGATGGGAGTATAGATGATGTGAATTCAATTAACTGGCATCTTAATAAACCCTCTGATTATCCAGAATTTTCAGAGCCAAGTGAGAACTTTAAATTTACAACTGAATGGTTAAATAGTAAAACTCTTTACAATATCTACTATGAATCAGATGACGATAAATGGGAATTAACTGTATTTGAGTTTACAG
This sequence comes from Campylobacterales bacterium, assembly GCA_029935075.1. GTDB lineage: Bacteria > Campylobacterota > Campylobacteria > Campylobacterales > QNZT01 > SZUA-1433. The sequence continues at coordinate 3,684 of JAOZKZ010000118.1, read as the reverse complement.
ATGAAAATCTGTCATTTTATCCTGAAAATAATTCAACTGATAAAACAACTCTTCCTTATGAGATTACAGACAATGGAAAAATTCGTTATGCTAATCCATGGATAGATGAAGATGGTAAGGAATTTGCATATATTGAAGTGATTGAGAAAACTAATGATTATATAGAGTCTGGTGGTGAAGATTTATATTTTTTTAATCATCAAAAAGCTAAGGATTTTGTAAACTCTCATTAAATGCTAATTAGTCTGTATGGTGGATGAAAATTCGCCATACAAATAAGTGTTAATTTCCCCACCCATGCATCTTCTGAGCACACATTATCTTATAATTTTCAAATGTATCCACGATAGGATTTACAGCAACATAGTTTTGCTCTATCAGCGTATCTTCAAACTTTCGCAAATCTGTCTCATTATCAACTATAAATAGAACAGTTCCTGCATTTTTACTTATGGGATATAGTTTTTTGTAAAAAGTATCGATATCCTCAATCTCTTCTAACTTAAGTGAGATAAACACAAAGTCATAAAGTCTTGAAAGTCGGTTGTATCTGTTTCTGTTGAAGTCAAATTTGTGAGGTTTAAACTCTGTTGTTTCAGAAATATGTTTAAAATAGTTTGCATCAGGTATGGATAAGTCATAAATATAGTCTTGTGATTGACAAAATTCGTATAACTCTTCACAGAGTCCATTGCAACTATTTGTGAGATGAAATATATCTAGAGATGGATAATTTCGAGGTATGATTGTGAGAAGTTCTTGTGCTTCTCCTTTACTTATGTTCTTCATGTATATATTCTATCAATTTTTTGATATAATTATCACATGTTAGAATTTATTAAAGATATTGATTTAGGTTTCAAAATTCCCACTCCTGATAAGACGATAAAAGTAGCCATTACTGGCATGAGTCGAAGTGGAAAAACGGTTTTTTTGACCTCTATTATCAATCAACTCATTGCAAATGATAAATTACCCTATCTTAATGATAAGTTGGGACGAACTTTCGTAGCCCGTCTGCTTCCTCCTGATAGCATTTACATGCGATTTGATTATTATAATAAATTAAAAGCTTTGAGAAGTGAAAACCCTAGATGGCCAAAATCTACAAAGGCGGTGAGTAAAACAACCATTCAGTTAGAGTTTAAGAGTGAGTATGGCTTTTTGGAAAACCAAATTATCAATTTAGAGTTGATTGATTATCCTGGCGAGTGGCTTTTGGATTTGGCGATGTTGGATATGAGTTATGCACAGTGGTCTAGGTTTATGATGGATTTAGCCAAAGAAAATGCTCGTTCTGATTTCTCACGTGAGTGGCTTATGGATATCAAGCAGCATTCACTTTATAAAAATGGTGATACTTTTGAGATAGAAGAACAACTTTTTGATTTGTATAGTGAGTATCTTAAAAGCCTATATTACCATGAGTTTTCGTTTATGCAACCGGGTCGTTTTATAGAGCCTGGTGATATGAAAGATGACCCATTACTTATGTTTTGTCCTTTACCTCTATCACATGTAAATATAGAAGAGGGCTCTATTTATTCTAATTTTGAAAAGAGATATGATAGTTATGTGGGTGAAGTGGTAAAGAGACTGTATCTTGAACATTTTCAAACCTTTGATTCGCAAGTTATCTTGGTTGACCTTGTAAAAACTCTAAATGATGGAGAGGATGTATTTGAAGATATGCACTTAGCTTTAAAAAGTATCTTAAAAACATTCACTTATGGCTCTAACAATATCTTCTCTAAGTTTTTTGATTTGAAAATTGACCATGTTCTTTTTGCAGCGACTAAGGCTGACCATATACCAGCAACTGCACATGAGAGTTATATGCAGCTTTTAAAAGAGATGATTTGGGATATAAAAAAAGAGTTGGATGTGAAACATATTGATACTGAAGTTACAATTTTTTCAGCGGTTAAAAGTACGCAGTTTGTTAAAGCGATGCTAAATGGAGTTGAAGTGGATTGTGTGAGAGGGATTGTAGAAGATGAAGAAGAGCCTTCAACGCATTTTCCAGGCTATCTTCCAAATGATTATAAAGATCCAAATTTTTGGAAAAATGCAGATTTTAATTTTCAAACCTTTAAACCCATCTCATTTCCGCCACGAGATTCTAATGCGGTAGAACATATTCGTATGGATAGATTGATTTACAGTTTGCTTAAGGATAGAGTATGAAGAAGTTAAAACCAACACGCATAGAGGAAGAGTCAATAGAACAGGTAAAAAGTAAAGTTATGGAACCTAGTCGTCTTGATGAAGAAGCAGTTTTACAAGAGGTAGAGAAAGAGGAAAAAAAGAGACTCACCTCTTTAAAAGCGATAGGTGGTTTTGCCAAAAAAAGTTTGATTGTTGGTGGGCTTTTAGCTTCATTAATCGTTATCGGGACTATTTATGATGCTGCTTTTACAGCTTCTTCTATGTTGACTAACATGCCAGTTTTGGGTGTTGTTTATCTTCTTCTTTTAATTTCACTTGTTGGAATTTTAGGATACTCTTTTGTAAAACAGTACCTAGGTTATGCAAAGTTAAAAAGAATAGATGCTTTGCAGAGTGAAGGTTTAGAGCTTATTAAAAGTCCTACGGCTGAAGTTAAAAGTTATGCATTAAAAATTATTGAGAGATATGAAAATCATGAAGATGCGGAAGTTCGTGATGGTGCAAAAAAAGCAAAAGCTGAGTTAAGTAGCATGATGGCTAGTGAAGTTATCGATAGAGTTGATGAGTTGATATTAAAAAAATTAGATGAAAAAGCAAAAAGTATTATTTTAAATTACGCTTCGCAAACTGCTGTCTCTACGGCTATCAGTCCAGTGGCCTTTATAGATGCTATTTTAATCATTTCAAGAAGTCATGCCATGATAACGGATGTTTCAAAACTTTATGGCTATAAACCAAACTTTGTAGGTGAGCTAGTACTTGTGAAAGGTGTTATCATAAACCTTGCATTTGCTAGTGTTACGGAGCTTCTAACACACCACTCTGGAGATATGTTAGGGGGCACTATGCTTTCAAAACTTTCACTCCATGGTGCACAAGGTGTTGCCAATGGTGTTTTAACAGCTCGCGTTGGGTTAGGAACTATAAAATCAGTAAGACCGATAATCTACAAAGATAAAAATGAAGGATTTTTAAAAAATCTAACAAAAAATATAATAAATAAAATTTTTAATAACAAAAGTCAAAATTAGTAAAACTTTTTTTCATACTGTCGATATAGAGTAAAATATCGCAAGGATAAAATTATGTCTATAGACGCATATGAAAAAGTAAATTTTGATAATCAAGTCGCAATAAATAGTGAACATGTAAATAAAAATTATAAAATACTCTTAATCAGCCAAAACTCATTGGATATCTTTTTAGTAAATAAATTACTAAAAGATCTTGGTACTTTTAAAGTATATGAAGCTGGAAATATAAAAGCAGCTTTAAAAGTTGTAAGCTACATGAGCCTTGATTTGATAATAGTTGATGATAAACTTCCTAACGTGAGTGGTACTGAAGTGATAAATAGGTTAAATAGAAATGAGATACTTAGAGGTGTTCCCAAAGTAATGCTTTTAACTGAAGATTATAAAGAGAGTCTTTATTCAGATTCAAATTATGATAATTTAGATTTTATTAAAAAGCCTATTGATAGTATGATTTTTAAAACGCGTATTCACTCCATAC
>JAOZKZ010000117.1 GCA_029935075.1 Campylobacterales bacterium | reverse complement strand
CACTTCCGCCACCACAGCCGATAAGTGTTAATGTCGCTAAAACAGCAACTGATAACCCTAATTTACTCTTTGTCATACGCTCTCCTTTTTTATAGTAAGATTTTTCTTTGATTTATCATTTGTAGTTATCCATAGTGTTTTAAAACACTATGGATTTTTTGTCTAAAATTTATAAGAAGCGTTCAGATAAAAATATCGTCCAGGTTCGTTAAGTAGCATCGTATCACCCACATTTGCTCCAGTCATGATAAGTGTCAAATCTTTATAAGTATTTGTTGTAGTATAAGCCTCATCTAGTATATTATCCACACCAAAAGTAAGTCCAATGCCATTGTCAAACTCTTTATTTACTTTTAAATTAAGAGATGTATATGCATCTAACTCTTGTTCGCCATTGTCGCTGTCATAATCTTTCCAAGCTGAAGCTGCTACAACATCTAGTTTTGCACTAAGTGAGTCATCATAGTCATATCCTACACCAAGATTTGCTTTTAAAGGTGAGATTTCAGCCATGTCAGTATCACTTTGTCCTGCCAATGGATTATCTTTTTCGCCTTTTTTATAAGCTACAGCATAGTCAAGGTAGATGCTTTCAGTCGCTAGATATGCACCACTAACCTCTGCACCATATATAGTTGCATCTATGTTTTCAAACACATTTTTCTTTTTATCACCGTTGAGATAGATATAATCTTTTAACATGCTATAAAAAACTTTTGTCTTGATACTAAAGCTATCATATACTTTTTCAAACCCCAAATCTATCTCGTAGTTTTCAGTTTGGTCTAGCTTTGGATTTCCTATAAGAGTCGTAGCACTTGGAGACATAGATGACATAAAGTAAAGCTCTCGTGGATCTGGAACTCTTGCTGATTTACCAATTCCTGCAAAATATCTCATACTATCACTTGTATTTATCGTCGCAAAGATATTTCCACTAACTGAACTATAGTCATTGTTTTGTGCAGTTCCGCCATTTTCAACTGTTGTATCATCAAATCTCGCCCCAGCTTCTAAATCAACCATTCCGATTTTTGAATTTGTTTTAATAAAAATAGCTTTGTTTACACTCTCTCCATCATGGATACTTCTTTTTATCTGACCTTTTGTAGGGCTAGTAGGAGGAAACTTCATATAATCACCACCTACTGACTTAAAGTATTGTCCATCCCATTCTCTAGTACTTGTGTCTAGTCCAACTGTAACATAAGTGTTGCCCATATCCCAACTATTTTTTAGTTTTGTTCCAGCCATCTGGGTTGTTAGATGGTTTGTGATATCTCCATATGGTTTAGTAGTTTTAGGATTTATTGCAACTGCTTTTTTTCTATACTTGATAGTCATTGGGTGGTCAACTTTTGAGATGTATCTTTGGATATTTAACTCTTTTGAGTATTTTCCTAGATTTCTAATTTGATACTCAATGTTTACGATGTCTGAATCATCCCAAGCTGCATCCATTTTTGAAGATGGGTAAAGTACATTATCACTTCTGTTTCCTGTGTAGCTTACTTTTATATCTTGGTCATCTGAAATATGTCCAAAGATTTTTGCCATAAAAGTTGTTTTTTCAAATGCATCCATGCCTTCATATCGTGGCTGATATTGCATCCCTTTCATAGCAGTTCCATCAGTCGCCTTTTTGAGTTGTGCAGCAAAATTATCTCCATTGCCATCTTCATACTGCTCACCTTTTTCTGTCGCTACACTTAGAAGTGCTTTTACATCTTCGTTTCCACCATAAACTGTGAATGAACCTTTTTGGTATCCAAAACTACCAGCATTTAGATTTACCTCTCCACCAAAACCACTTTCAGGCTCTTTGGTTGTGATATTTACAAGTCCACTAAGCGTTCCAGAGTTTTCAACATCAAATGGACCCTCTTTGATTTCAACATTTTGTACGATATGAGTTGCTACATGAGAAGTAGGTGGATCCATTCTATTTACACATGCTCCACATACTTTTGTACCATCGATAATAACATTGATGTTATCTCTTTTTTGACCACGAAGAATTATGTCATTTGCAATTCCACTTCTTCTAACTAGAGAGGCACTTGGTACATTTTTTGCCAATGCTTCTGCTAAATCTGCTGATTTTAGTTCTTCTGAGCTTATGTTTTTAACTGTTACGGTATTTATTTTCTCTTCTACTACCACTTTGTCTAAGTTAGCACTTTGTACAAAAGTTGCAATACTAAGTGATAAAAATATCATTCTTTTCTTCATCCTATTTAATCCTCCTAAAGATTTTGTACCATTTTAATATCTCGGTGTTAATTATTTGTTAAATTTTAATCCCCTTTTTTGTAATATGTAAAATAATTTTCAAAAGGGTAGAAATAACGTGCAAAAAATATTAAAAATACTACATGATTTAAATGAACTTGTTATGTTCAAACACTCTATATTTTCACTTCCATTTATCTTTATTGCTATGATTATCGCAAGCGATGGTTGGTTTGGTTGGAAGCTTTTTATTTTGGGTATTTTGGCAGCTGTAAGTGCTAGAAATTTTGCGATGGGATATAACAGATATGCAGATATTGATATTGACAAAGATAATCCTAGAACGGCAAATAGACCAAGTGTAGATGGACGGTTAAATAAAAATACAATACTTATGTTCACTCTTGCAAATGCTTTGGTTTTTATAATTGTTGCTTACTTTATAAATAGCCTTGCATTTTGGTTATCTTTTCCTATTTTAGCTATTTTAGGAGGATATTCACTATTTAAAAGATTCTCTTCATTTGCACATCTTATTCTTGGAATGTCTTTGGGGCTTGCCCCGATTGCTGGTGTAGTTGCTGTGCAGGGAGAAATTACACTTTGGTCTCTGTTCTTAGCGATTGGTGTTATGTTTTGGGTGGCTGGATTTGATCTGCTTTATTCGCTTCAAGATATTGAGTATGATAAAGAGGTGGAGCTTCACTCTATACCTTCTATATACGGCTCAAAATGTACACTCTTTTTATCTAAAATATTTCACGGACTTACAATTTTATTTTGGCTCTTTTTTGCCCATCTTTCACAAAGTGGCTTTTGGGTTTGGGGTGCGATTATCATTTCCGCAATCATCTTATACTATGAACATGTCATTGTAAATAGAGATTTTACCAAGATAGATAAAGTTTTTTTTACTCTTAATGGTTATCTAGGTATAATGTTTTTAATTTTTGTGATAATTGATAAGGCTATTTAACATGGATGTTAGGTTTGTTGCGACTTCTTTAACGATACATTTGGAGCTCATGGATGGATTGTCTGATGAGTCATTTAAAAAAGAGTATCGTGTATTGTCTGATTTTGAAGAAGATGCTGTTGGACAGTGGCTCAAACTCGCTAAAGCTAGAGGTGAAACAACTGAAAGTGATGATGTACTTATGAGACTTATGGTAGAGCTTCATAAAAAGGTTGATATTTTAACTGCAATGATTAAAAAAGAGGAGCGACAACTTTTAAAACTTGAAATCGATAGCAAGATTAATGGAGTTGGGTTTGACCATATTAGCTTGGAAAATGAGATATTTGAGACCGACCGTGAGTACTATTGTCGGATACAGATGCCTGTTTTCCCAAAGAGAGAGATGCCTATGTTTTTAAGAGCATTAGATAACAATAAGGCACAAATTATTTTGATGCATGAGACTGACCAGCGAGATTGGAATGCTTATGTTACTGCGCGTGAGCGGATTATGATTAGAGAAAGTAAATAATGATTATAGAGATGTTAGCTTTCATCGCTTTTGCTATCGTTTTGATGTTGCTTATTGTCTATTTTTACTATAGAGACAAGGGGATTGTCAAACAGTTAGAATTATATGAAATGGCTATTGATGATCTTAATGTTAGATTGCACAAGGTAGAAGATAAAGATGATACTCAAGATACAAGTGTGGGCAGCAATATTAAAAATTTTAGTGATGAGCTTGGTAAAATAGAAGAGAACTTAAATGAAAAACTTGATGATTTGAGTGATCCACTACTAAAAACAATACGGGCTATCAAAGATATGGAAGCTGAGATAAAAAGAATCAATGAGAGTGTAAATGAGCGTATCAATAAATTAGAAGAAAACACCAAACTCTCAGCCATGTCAAACAATGCAAAACTTATCAATGAAAAAGCAATAGTAGAGCTTTATAAAGCGGGATATAGTGCAGAAGAAATTGCAAAAAGAGAGCGAACGCCTATTGGTGAAGTAGAACTTATCTTAAGGATTGCAAATCTTAGATAATGTAGATGCATCTTGGAAAGATATTTTAGAAAATGCTTTTGATGCACTTGATGATGAGTATTTGGAGTTTTTAAAAACGGATAACTCTTACTTTCCAAATCAAAAAAACTTCCTTAATGCTTTTAAAACACTTCCCTTAGAAAAAACAAAATATATTCTTTTTGGACAAGACCCTTATCCACGAGAAGAGAGTGCTATAGGATATGCTTTTATCGATGGAAAAGTAAAATCTATCTTTAGTGAAAATGGTCTTTCTAAAGAGGTAAATCGAGCTACAAGTCTAAGAAACTTTATGAAAATGGCTTTTGTCTGTGAGGGTAAACTTGAAGATGATTTTTCAAAAGAGGCTGTTGCTCTTATTGATAAAACGCCTTACATAAAGAGTATTCATGAACTAAAAGATAATTTTGAAAGAAATGGTGTATTACTTTTAAACATGGCTTTAATTTTTACCGCAAAAGAGGATTCAAAAAAACATGTTAAAGCGTGGAATAGTTTTATCAAAGCACTACTTGAAGGATTAAAAGATAAAGAGATAGAGTTGATTTTATTTGGAAAGATGGCTGAGGTTTTAGAAAAGCTTGAAGAGACAAAAAGTTTTAAAAAACATACGATGCCTCATCCTTATAATATTGGATTTATTACTGATAGCAATGCTCATAGACTGTTTAAGCCTATGAGGTTACTTTCTCTTTAAGCTTTTCAGTAACAATCGTATCTAAAAGTTCAAAAAGTGTTACACTATACTCTTCCATTTTTGTAAAGTTCTCGATTAATATATCTATTTGATTAATGTTTATACCGCTATTGATTATTTCTTGGATATTTTTATTGGCATAATAGTGTACTTTTTTATGAGGTGCATCTATATCTTTAAACTGTTGTAGTCCATCAAAATCATCTTTACCTTTATTTGCATACCATTTTCCTATTTTGCAGCTAGTGTGATCTGTCTCTAGAAGCTTAGGTTCATCACTAAGTGCTTCTCTATAGGCATTTGATTTAAAAGAGATATGATCTGCTTTGATTAACGATGCAAAGTTTGAAAGCTCCAAAATATATGATAACTGTGCTGTTTTTTGTGCCATATCATTGAATTCAGATAAAGAATTTTGAAATTCTGATACCGTATCTCCAGATTCAACAGTTATGCTATTTATCTCATCTGAATTGGTTTGGATTTGATTTGTCTCTTGTTGCAGCGTTTGAATGGTTATGGATATTTCTGATGTCGCTTTTTGTGTTCGCTCAGCTAGTTTTCTTACTTCATCAGCAACTACGGCAAATCCACGACCATGTTCACCTGCACGAGCTGCTTCAATTGCAGCATTGAGTGCAAGTAGATTAGTTTGGTCTGCGATATCTTTGATGAGGTTTACAACAGATGTTATCTCATTTGCTCTCTCATTTAGTGAGCTGATTGCATGTGTGACATTTGATATAAGGTGCGTTAAATTATTAATTTTATTGGCCAATTTTTCAGTTTTATCAAGAGCGTCATTTGATTTTTTAGCAGTTATATTTGCGATACTGCTTATCTCTTCCATGTGCTTTGTTGTATCGTGTGCACTATTTCTCATAGTTGAAATTCCCTGCTGTATACCACCGCCAATATCAGCAAATCTTCCTCTTAACTCTACTTTGATTTTATTTTCAGTAGCTTCAGTAATACCTTGCACACCTTTTGCTATATGCCTACAATTTGTCTTGAAGCTACCTTTGAGTCCTGCACAATAGAGGTTTCTATGTGCATCTCCCAATGACGCTTGCTTTATGGACGTGGCAGACTCTCTCATAAGTGCTTCCACTTGGTCAAGCATATTATTGATATTCCAAGCGGATTTTGCCAATGGGTCTTTGGGGTCAATGCTTGTGATTCTAGACTCTAATTTCCCTTGTGAAGCGTCATAGGTTACAGACTCTATTTGAGAAGCTAAAGCTGATTTAGTTTTGGATTTTTGTAATAAACTCATCATAAGAGATTCCTTCTTTTTTTAAAATATCTGTCAAATATTCCATAGAAGCATTAACGCTGTTATTTTTTTCTATTCTTAACATTTCCGCATATAATGGTTTGATAGTTTCTATTGCTTGTGGATTTGGTTTTCTTCTTACAGAGTAGTATCCGATAATTTTACCGTTGTTATCATGTGAGGCTGTTACATTGGCAAATACCCAGTAAAAGCTACCATCACTTGATAGATTTTTGACATAAGCAAAAATCTCTTCATTATTTTGTATTTTATCCCAAAGTGATTTGAAAACTGCCTTTGGCATATCTGGATGCCTTATGATACTATGAGGCTTTCCTAAAAGTTGCTTTTCTGTCATAACAGCCATATACATAAAAATCTCATTGCAGTAGGTAATTTTTCCAGATGTGTCAGTTTTTGAGATGATAAAATCTTCTTCTTTCATAACTCTTTCATGATTGTTAAGCATTGGAGCACTCATAATAATCTCCTTGAATTATATTTCTATTGGTATAATATCGGACAAAAGTTATATTATTTTAGGGATGGGGAAATAGATGTTAATAGATGGACATGGTAGAAGTGTAAACTACCTTAGAGTTTCAG
>JAOZKZ010000116.1 GCA_029935075.1 Campylobacterales bacterium | reverse complement strand
TATAGGGGTATAGATGATTCCATTTTCAGATGAAGAATTATTACCAGTTGTTGAAAAATCTTTGGAAAAAGTAAAACCGATGCTGGAACTTGATGGTGGTGGTATGAAGTTACTTGATGTTAAGAGTGGTAAGGTTTTTGTTCAGCTTCAAGGGGCTTGTGTTGGGTGTGGTTCTAGTAATCAAACGATTAAGTATGGTATAGAGAGACAACTTAGGATGGATATACATCCAGAGATAGAGGTTATAAATATTGCAGTTGGTATGGAAGATATGATAGAGCAGATTGCAGGTAGTGGGAATTAGTTTTGATAAAGTATAAAGAGTTAGCAAGTAACAGTTTTTTTAAACGAGAGTATCAAAAAGCACTTTTTAATTATGGATTGGCACTTAAAGTTGATCCTTTTGATAAAGAGGCAAAGGTTGGTGCACTTCTATGTGATTTGGCAACAGAACAAGAAGATGAAGCTGTGGCTCTTTTTGAGTATTATGAAACTACTAAAAGCCTTGACCAAGATAATAGCGATGAGATTATAAACGAAATTGTGAATGGTTCAAGCATGGAGAGTGATTATATTTTTCAATTACTAGATGGTTTGGAAGAATATATCGTTACTTTAGAAGATGGTGTGGAGTATAAAGACTTTTTACAGTTATGTGAAAATAAAAATAGTTTTAAAAAAGCACTTGAAGATATTATGTTTAGTACTAAGATTATTATCCATAAAAAAGATGATTTTATTGATTTTGTGAATCTTTTGATAGAGAATGATTATAGAGATTTGGCGTTAAATTATATAGAAAATGCATTGCAGTATTATCCTACCGAAATGTTTTTCCAAAAAAAATTAAAACAGTTGGAGCATAAGGGACATTGAAATTTCCAATTAAAAATCAAGAGTTTCAGTTTATAACTGACAACTCTGCAGAGTGTGATGTACAAACGGCATATTTGCTTACTAAACAAAATAGTAATTTTTTACAAAATGCTAAAGATAATGGAACATGCCAAATTATAAGCGTTGATGAACTTAAAAAGATTTATGAAATTGATAATATTAAAATTATCGGTATAACGGGTACAAATGGTAAAACCACAACGGCTGCTGCAATTTATTCACTACTTTTGGATTTAGATAAAAAAGTTGCATTTCAAGGAACTCGTGGTCTTTATGTGAATGAAGAACGCAAAGAAGAGAAGACACTTACTACTCCACCAATTCTTAAAACATTACATAATTTGCATGTTGCAAAAGAGAATGGTTGTGAATTCTTTATAATGGAAGTGAGCTCTCATGCTATAGTGCAAGAGCGTATTGAAGGTTTGAAATTTGCTCTAAAAGTTTTTACAAATATCACACAAGATCATTTAGATTTTCATAAGACATTTGATGAGTATTTTCGTGTTAAAAGTTCTTTTTTCTCTGATGATTCAGTAAAATTGATTAATAAAGATGCTAAAAAAATTACTTTTAATCCAAAAAATTGTTATACCTATGCTTTAGATGTTCCAGCATCTTTCAATATCTTGGCATATACGCTAAATGATGGTTTAACGGCAGTTATTAAACATTTTGGTATTCAAGAAGAGTTCCACTCTCCCATGTTTGGCTTTTTTAATCTTTACAACATAATGGCTGCAATTGGATCTGTAAAAATTCTTACAGATTTTTCATTGGCTGAGATTTGTGCAGTATGTGAAAATTTTGCTGGTGTTAGTGGTCGGATGGAAGTTGTGAGTGAAAAACCATTGGTTATTGTTGATTTTGCACATACGCCTGATGGGATGGATAAGGTTCTTGGCTCATTTGTAGATAAGGACATTTCAGTTGTTTTTGGAGCAGGTGGAGATAGAGATGCCTCTAAGCGAATTATGATGGGACGAGTTGCAGATAGACATGCAAAGAAAATATATCTTACAAATGACAATCCAAGAAGTGAAGAGCCTTTGAAAATTCTTGAAGAGATTGATGATGGAATTGTAGATAAAAATAGAGTTACAATACTTCCTGACAGAAAAGAAGCGATAGAAGTTGCCATAGATGAGTTGGAAGATGATGATGTTCTTCTGATTTTAGGTAAAGGTGATGAGGAGTATCAAGAAATTGGGAGTAAAAAACTCCCATTTGACGATAGAGTTGTTACAAAAGCGATATTAAAAGAAAAATTTAATCATTAATTGATTAGAATAGATACAAACGATTACACAAAGTAAGCACAGTTTATCTGTGCGTGAGTTTTCTGCTGATGAAATCCGTTAAGAAAACAACAACTGCTTGTTGTTTTTAGGATTGGAACCAGAGCTGATGTGCCAGAGGCACCAGCGTCGGAGACAAAAAACTTAGCGTTTAGCAAAAGAGACTTGTTCATTTTGCGTAATTAAAAATAGGGATAATTAAATGGGAATACCACAACCAGCGTTTTATATATTTAAATGTGAGCAAGCTGCACCTCCGGGGATGCCAAAACCAAGCTGTGTTACAGATGCAACTAGAGATCTTTTTCAACATTTGGGGATGAAGTTGATGGAGAAAGGTTTAATCGCTACTGTACAACCAGTACGAACAGCATGTTTGAACCGATGTCAACAAGGTCCAGTTATGTTAGTAGAGCCTGGGCATCACATGTATGTTGAGCTTACTAAAGAGAAAATTGACAGAATCATTGATGAGCATATCATCGGTGAGAAACCAGTAGCTGAGTATTTGATAGCTGATGAGTTTTGGGATGAAGCACTCTCCCCAATGCAAGCTATGAAAATGGCAGGAAGATAAGGAATTATCATGACAATTGATATGCTTTACAGCAAACTCCACAGAGCGGCAGTTACAGATGCAAATCTAAACTATGTCGGCTCTATCACGATAGATAGAGAGTTGATGGAGGCTGCAAAGCTTAGAGTTGGTCAAAAAGTTGATATTGTTAATGTCAATAATGGAGAGCGTTTTTCGACTTATGTTATCGAGGGTGAGCGAGGAAAAAAAGATATGTGTCTTAATGGTGCGGCTGCGAGAAAAGCAGAAATTGGTGATATTATCATTGTCATTGCCTATGCGAGCATGACCATTGAAGAAGCAGAAATATTTAAACCTCATATCGTGCTTTTAAATAGCGACAATGAAATAACAGGGACAAAAGATTATGTTTGAAAATATGGACTTTAGTAAAATGGGTGAAATGCTCCAACAGGCACAAGAGAGTGCTGCTAAGATGCAAGAAGAGAGTGCTAAAAAAGAGTTTACTTCTAAAAGCGGTGGCGGTATGATAAAAGTTACTGGAAACGGTGGTGGAGAGATTATCGATATCGAAATTGATAATTCACTTTTAGAAGATAAAGAATCGTTACAGATTTTACTCATATCTGCAGTAAATGATGTTAATAAAATGATAGAAGCAGATAGAAAACTTGCTGCAACTTCAATGTTAGGCGGTCTTGGTGCCTTCACAGGAAAATAATTTACTTCAAGAATTTGAACCTTTTTTACAATCACACTTACCTGATGCTCCCTCATTTCATCCCACTTACAATCAAGCATTAAAAGAGATGTTTAGAGCTGGCGGTAAACGCTTTCGTCCACTCATGCTTTTACAAGTGGTTGATGCTTATGAGCCACAACTTCTTAAAAATGCATTTTGGGTTGCTAGTGGGGTTGAGATGCTTCATACTTATTCACTTATCCATGATGATCTACCAACTTTTGATGACTCAAATCTTCGACGAGGACATCCAACGCTTCATGTGACTTATGATGAAGTTGTGGCTACCTTAGTGGGTGATGCACTAAATTCTCATAGTTTTTTAATGATTGCAAATGCACCTTTAGCGGATTATGTTAAAATTGCTTTGATTAAAGAGCTTTCTACAAATGGTGGAACAGATGGCATGGTTTTAGGGCAGGCGATTGACTGTTATTTTGAGGATAAAAAACTAACCCTTGATGAGTTGACATTTTTACATATTCATAAAACTGCAAAATTGATAGCAACAAGCATGAAAATGGGTGCGATTATCGTTGGACTAGATTTAAAAAAGCAAGAGTTACTTTATGATATTGGTTTAAATATCGGTCTTTTGTTTCAAGTGCAAGATGATATCATTGACGCTACATTTACGACTGAAGTTGCGGGTAAACCAACCAATAATGATAACAGCAAAAACTCATTTACAAACCTTTTAGGAATTGAAGGTGCGTTGATTGAAAAAGCGAAATTAAAATCAAAAATTGAAGTACAAATCAACCAATTAGATTCGGTGCTAAAAGATAGATTACTTACAGACATAAATATATATTTTAAATAAGGGAATAAAATGCCACAAAAACAGATGTTAACAAGCATGGCAAATACAGTTAGATTTTTAAGTGCAGATATGATTCAAAGAGCAAACAGCGGACATCCCGGTGTGGCGATGGGACTCTCAGATATCGTGAGTGTATTATCACTTCATTTGAATCACAATCCAAAAAATCCAAAATGGTTAAATCGTGATAGACTAGTTTTTAGTGGTGGACATGCAAGTTCTATGATTTACTCACTTCTTCATCTTTGGGGTTATGATATGAGTTTGGAAGACTTGAAAGAGTTTAGACAGTTTGGAAGCAAAACTCCCGGTCACCCAGAGTATCACGACGTTCCTGGTATCGAAGTAACTACTGGACCACTAGGGCAGGGTGTGGCAAATGCTGTTGGATTTGCTATGAGTGCAAAATATGCTGAGAAACTGTTAAATAGTGAAACAGCAGAGATAATTGATCATAAAGTATATTGTCTGTGTGGAGATGGAGATCTTGAAGAGGGAATTAGTTATGAAGCTTGTTCATTAGCGGGTCATCAGCGTCTTGATAATTTGGTACTTATTTATGATTCAAACAAGATTACGATTGAGGGTGATACTTCTTTAGCTTGGAGTGAAAATGTCAAAGCTAGATTTGAAGCACAGGGTTGGAAAGTGTTTAGAATTGACGGGCATGATTATGCAGAAATTGATCAAGTTCTTTCAGAGATAAAAACTGAACAAAACAGACCGTGCCTTATCATCGCTGAAACAACTATCGCAAAAGGTGCAGATAAGATGGAGGGAAGTCACCATTCACATGGTGCTCCACTTGGTGTTGATGAGATAAAAAGAGCAAAAGAAAAAGTGGGATTTGATCCTGAGAAAGACTTTTTTATAAGTGATGAAGTGTTAAACTCTTTTAGGACAGCTGTTGAAAAAGGTGATACAAGCGAACGTGCTTGGAAAAAACTTATCATGGATGCTCCTTTGGCTGAACAAAATGCTACTTTAGAGATTTTACAAAATCCAGATTTTTCAAGAATCCAATGGCCTTCATTTGAAGAGGGTGCAGGCTTTGCTACAAGAGATAGTAATGGACAAATCTTAAATGCTATCTCAAAAGCAATTCCTAGTTTTATCGGAGGAAGTGCAGATTTGAGTCCTTCAAATAAAACAGATTTAAAAGATATGGGAATTTTTCCAAATGGTAAAAATATCTATTTTGGAATCAGAGAACATGCCATGGGTGCTATCTCAAATGCGATGAGTCTTTATGGATTGTTTATTCCATTTTCGGCTACATTTTTTGTTTTTTCAGACTATATGAAACCAGCTGTTAGGTTAGCAGCACTTATGAGTCTTAAAAATTATTTTATCTGGACACATGATAGTATCGGTGTTGGAGAAGATGGACCTACTCATCAACCGATAGAACACATGAGTCAATTTAGAGCATTACCAAATTTTTATCTTTTCCGTCCAGCAGATGCAAGTGAAAATGTTGCATGTTGGAAAAAAGCATTAGAGCTTAATGCTCCATCGGGATTTGTATTAAGTCGTCAAAAACTTAAAACGCTGAAATCAAAAGTAGATGTTGGAGATGCAAGTCGTGGTGGGTATATGATTAAAAAAAGAGAGGGTGCAACTGTTACTATCATGGCTACCGGTAGTGAAGTTATGCCATCACTTCAAGCTGCTTGTCATCTTGAACTTGCAGGGATTAAAGCAAATATCGTTTCTGTTCCTTGTTTTGACCTATTTAACGAGCAGGAAGATGCCTATAAAGAGCAAGTTGTTAATCCTAGTACAAAAGTATTGGCGGTTGAAGCTGGAAGCGGTATAGAGTGGTATCGTTATGCAGATGAAGTACAAGGAATGAACTCATTTGGTGCTAGTGGAGATGCAAATAAATTGTTTGAGCATTTTGGGTTTACTGTTAAGGGAATTAAAGAGCGTGTTTTTGAGATGGTTGGTCAGGATTATCAAGAGACAGAAATTGATGATTGTAAGATATAAAGGATAGAGATGTTAGCACGATTAGCAATACGACCATTTGGAACTATTTGGAGTCTTCAAAACAAGTGTAAAAGCAGTAGCGGTGTTTTAAATAAACTACACCGTTTTTTATATGGTTGGTATCAATTTGAACATGGAAGTAAGATAGATTTTAGAGCGGATATCGGTAAAAATGTTGCACTGCCATTTGGTATGAGACAGATTGTCATGAGCCCTGAGGTAAAAATTGGTGAAAACTCTACAATTTATCCTCATGTTATGATAGCAACTGATTATACAAAAGAGGGTGTAAAAAACGCTCCAAAAATTGGGGATAACTGCTCAATTGGTGCAGGAGTTAAAATAATAGGTGGAGTTACTATTGGTAATAATGTAAAAATTATGCCAAATTGTGTTCTAATCCAAGATATACCAGATAATTCAATAGTAAAATCTCCTGCTGTAGAGGTTGAGAATTTTAGCGAAGTTGATACTAGACACTATGAAATGAGAGGCGATAAGCTCTGTTATTTTGAGGGAAATACTCTTATAAAATTAT
>JAOZKZ010000305.1 GCA_029935075.1 Campylobacterales bacterium | reverse complement strand
CAGAGCGTAATTTTGGGTCAATTGTTATCAAGTTTTGTTTCATAAATATGCTCCTTTTTAATGATTATAACATGATTAGGGCAACTACCCCTTAATCACATGCCCAACAAACTTAGAATCATCATCAATTATAGGTCTCACAGCTTTTCTAAATCCTAGCCCACAACCCTCATAAGCGAAAAATACCCCAGCATGATAAAAAGCTCCCTCATCATCACGATTTAACTCAACAAACTCTTGAAACACAGGCATGAAGTTCTCATAATGTCCATCTTTTTCATCAAACACTTCACCCTCTTCATCTATGATAGTGACATTTTCACCCTCTCTACCAAAGGCAGGTTTTTGAACATAAGCACCTTCAAGTGGTTCAAAGTCTGTCTCTAAAAGTAGTGGATGATTTGGATACAGATCCCAAAGAATTTTCATAAATGCCTTGCTTTGAAACATTAGTGTATAAGCAGGGTTTAGGATAATTGCTTTTTTATTGTTTACAATTTGTGTTAAGATAGTCGCTAATCCACCCTCATCGATAGCAATATCTTCCCAAGGGACGAGTTTAAAAAAGAATTCATAGTTTTCATCATTGTAAAATATCCCATCTTCTTCGCTAAACTCAACATCTTCAAGATAAGCAAATGCCGTCTCAAATCCAGCCTCTTTTGCGATAGACTCTAGATATTTTGTCGTATCTTCATCTTCTTGAGCACCTTTGATAGAAGAGAATAGAATTTTCCAACCATCATAATTTTCTTCAAAGTTCTCAACACTCTCTTCTAAAGTTACAAGTCTTTGAAAGTTATCTTTTATAGCTTGGTGGATGTTGTTAAATTGACTCTCTTCATCCATCTTGTTCTTTTTCAAAATTGCCCATTGTGCGATGGCGGTATCTAAAAGTACAGTTGGTGTGTCTGCATTAAATTCCAACAATTTTATCGGCTCTCCATCCAAGCCACCTGAGAAATCAAATCTACTGTAAAGATGCCAATGTACATCGTTTTCCCAACTCTCTTTTATGATTTCAGTCAAGTTAAAAGGGATATTTATATCATGAAGTAAATCATTTTCTATCACATAATCCCCAGCTTCAACATACATGTCATAAAGCTCATTTGCTGCATCTGCATAAGCTTCTGCTTCCTCTTCACTCACTTCGATAAGTTCATCTACTAGATAAGGTGTGTCATCATCTTCATCTGTATGCCATGAGAAGTCGATACTTTTTAAAAACTCAATACTTAAAGGTTCAACTTTTTGTAATTTCATCTATCAACCTCCAAAACCACGAGAACTTGTTCTTTTACCAAATCCAGAACTTCTTTTTTTAGCGTTTAAGCCTTTGTTGTTTTTGAAATAACCAGATTTTTTAGCAGACCTAGCTTTGCTAAATGACTTTTTGCTTTTGTTGTATGTTTGAGAACTTTTGTAGCCTGATTGTCTGTTGTTTTTATAGTTTTGGTTGTTAAATAGTTTGTTTCCTATGTAAGACCCAAGCATTGCTCCTGCCATACTTGATAAGATAATTCCACCAAGACCCATACCGCCAGAACCGCTAGAAACTTGTTGTTCTTGGGTAAGTTCTGAAGTTCCTGCATCAATCTTTGCAGCTTCTTCTTTTACCAAAGCATCCATTTCTGATTGTGATAAAATCTTCTCTTGCCCATCTAATGTTTTTAAAATTATCTTAGTAGTGGTACTTGGAAATTCATCAACAATTTTATATTTTTTAGGAGCTATCTCTTCAATGACAACAAATGCACCTTGTTTTTGACTCGCTTCTTGAACTGCCCCATTTTGGTTTTGCATCTGAGGTTGAAGTCCATTGTCCATACTTTCACAGCCAGTAAGTCCTACCATGAGAAGTCCACCCATGCCCCCAACGATAGAATAATCAGAAATCTTTTTTATATGTTTCATTTATGCACCCTTTACTTTTGTTATCAAATTTTTGGCTAATTTTAGCGAATCTTTTCCAGTTGTCAAAACAACCGCCATTC
>JAOZKZ010000115.1 GCA_029935075.1 Campylobacterales bacterium | reverse complement strand
GAAATCACAACATCATAGGGAAGTATATTTAGAGCTTTTTGTGTTATGTATTGATGTTCTTTATCTATAAAATCCTTTTTATATACATTTTTATTTCTCTGTTTTGAAAAAGCGTAGTTATCATCAAGATGCATGTTTATCTGCTTATCTTTATCTATAAAGAAAAGATCATATAGTGTTGTAGTGAGCGAAGTTTCTAGCACTTTAGCTAAATTATAATTGGCTATGATATAAAAGACCTCATCTGCAATTTTTACTTTTTGTACTATACGGATTGTTTTTTTATAGGGTTTTTCTATCTTACTATTTTCTACATTCAAGTCAAGCTTTGAGATATACAGCTCATTAAGTGTTAAACCCATGGCATCTTTATAATAATATCTTGTTGATTTATCTTGAAGGGAAGAGGATTTTACGATTTTATTATCTTTATTTAAATCATATCTTATGAGCTCCTTGCCTTTGCTATTTAACAGTCTTAACTGAAAAATTCCAAGCTCTTTTACAAAAAGGTTTTCAAACTGTTTTGCAACATTTTTTTCATTATATTTATCGGCATGGCTCACCACTTTAGATAGAGATTTTGAATAATTTGTGACGATAGAAAGATTATCTTTTATCTGCTGCATTTGATTGTCAAGTTTTTTAAAACCTTTTTCGTGCAACTTTGAAATAGAGTTTTCAAAGTGATAATTAACATTAACTATAATTAAGGGCATTATAATCATCAAAGAGATACTAAAAGTCATTATAAATATAAAATGTGAAAACTTTTTCTTATACATTTTCTACCTCCAAATTACTAGCATTTTTCATCAACATCTCTTTTTCACTTTTAACATCAATAAAAAAGCAAACACCCTCATCTCTATTTTCTGCATAAAGCTTGCCGTCATGATGTGTTTGGATAATGGTTTTTGACATATAAAGCCCTAAACCCGTTCCATTTTTTTCACTTTTAGTGGAGAAATAAGGATCAAAAATCTTTTGCAAAATATCTTCAGGAATTCCCCCTCCATTATCGCTAATCTCTAATCGTACACCATCATCTATATCATAGGTTTTTATCAAAATTCTAGCATTTTCAATATTTTTCTCTTTAAAATTATCTTGTGAATTTTTCAAAACATTTAAGATTACCTGCATTAACTCACTTTCATGCATACGCACTCTATTTTTACAGCTGTAATCCTCAGCAATTTCTATCCCATCCGCTAAAAAAGAGGCTCTAACAATACTCAGTGCTTTTTTAACAGGAGCATTCATAAGTGCTGTGATAGATTTTTTATTGGGCTTATAAAAGTTTCTAAAATCATCAATAGTAGTCGTTAGATTTTGTACAAATCCATCAATTTTTCCAAGATTATCTAGAAAATAATCACTACATTCCACACGCTCATTTTCTTTTTCTAAATCAAACTCAGAAAGTTGAAGTTTTAGATTCATATCGATGGAAGTAGCTGAGATAGCACCTAAAGGTTGTCTCCATTGATGGGCTATCATACTTATCATTTCTCCCATTTGAGCCATGCGAGATTGTTGTAGCAATTGTTCATCTCTCTCTTTTATCGCTTGAGTTCTTTGGACTACTTTCTCTTCAAGTGTTTTATTGATTTGTAAAATCTCTTCTTCAAGCCCTTTTTGAGTACTTATATCAAGTACAGTTCCAATGGAACGAAGAGTATTACCTTCATCATCAAAAAAGTTTTGACATCGCTCTTGAACATACTTAATTTCTCCACCCTCTAAAACAATTCTATGCTCTACAAAATAATCTCTTTTTTGCTCTAAAGCATCATTATAAGCTTTGTTTAATTTATCTCTATCCTCAGGATGTACATAGTGCATAAAAGATTCAAAAGTTAGATCAAAAGTCTCAGGGTTCGTTCCAAAAATATAGTGAACACCCTCTGTCCATTCAAGCTTATTTGTCGTATAATCAAGACTCCAAACCCCAATATTTGCAATTTTTTGCCCTAAATTAAACTGTTCTTGGGTTGTTTCTAAGGCTTGTGTATATTTTGAAAGTGTTGTCTCTCGGTATAACAAAAATAGTAAAAAGATAAAAAGCCCTACTAATAGTTGAAATGCTAAAGTATAATTTATTTTTTGTTCTACTGTTGTATGCACCCAATTTGCATATATATCTGATCTTTGAGACTCAGTAATGGAATTAAAAGCTTTATTTACGATAGAGAGAAGTTCCCTATCTTTGTTTTGAATCAGATAATGGTGTTCAAACTCAAATGGAGTGATACCTGAAACCTTGAGATTACTCAAATTATATTTAGATATATAGTAAATAGAAGTTGCGATATGTCCTACAAAAGCATCTGCTTTACCTTTTGATACAAGCAGCAAAGCTTGTTGAATATTTTTTGTTGTTATTAACTTGATGTTGGGATAGTTTTTAACCAAAAAATTATAACTGGTGTAATGCTCAGGTACTGCTATAGTTTTTCCGTTTAACACTTCTAAATGATCTATATATTTATACTCTTCTCCTGTTACAATTACCATAGGGTATTTTTCATATCTATCACTAATCAACCCTAAGGATTTTTCTTCATCACTTGACCCGATTCCTGGAACTAAATCTATCTTTTTCTCTCTAAATTGCTCTAAAACATGCGTCCATGAGGATGAGGGAACAAACTTAAAATTAATTCCCGTTTGCTTGGAAACCAGATCTAAAAAATCTCCCATGATGCCGCTCATCTTCTCATTATCTATGATAGACAAAGGTCTCCAATCCACTTCACTATAAGTGACAACGGGATGCTCTTTAATCCAGTTTTTCTCATCTTCACTCAAGTTTAAAGATATAGCATGTTTACCATAGGACACAAACTTTTCAATATCAATTTGCTCTTGAACCAATCCAAAAAGATTGTAAATATCATAAATTCTTTGTATCTTGTGGTTATCTAGATGCCCTATTTCATCTGTTTTGTAATAGGCTAATTTTTTTAAAGTCTCTGCTTCATAATGAAGCGCCTTTTTTGTTTTAGATTGGGAATTATACTTGGAATAAATTAGTGAAACACTCTCTTCTATATGGTTAAATGCATACTCCCAACCCTTGATAGAAGCTTCTTTAAACTTTTCAGTTCTTTGTTTATGATTTGTAATCTCATCTTCACTAGTAAAAAGAATATCACTATAAAAATCAAATCCATGATTTTTGGGATCAAAAACAGTATACTCTATCCCTTTTTCTTTCAGTAAAAATGGTTCATTTGAGAGATACGATATCATCAAATCTGTTTTTTTATTGATAAGACTATCGATATCGAATGTATGTTTTAATTTTATCAAATCATCTTTTACTACACCATATTTATTTGCCATCGCTTGAAGTGATGCTGTTGAAGCAATCTCTGGAATAATCATCACTCTTTTTCCAATAAAATCTTTTACACTCGTGATATTTGACTCTTTTAGTGCTAACATGACCAGCGGTGAGGATTGAAATACTGCTGATAATAGTACAACTTCTTTCCCTTGACTTCTATCGATAATCAAAGAAGATCTTCCAATTCCATATGTTGTTTTTGTAGAGATAACCTCATCGACTACCTTGATATCATGACTAAACTTTTTTATCTCAACATCAAGCCCAGCATCTTTATAAAAGCCTTTCTCCTTTGCCATATAATATCCAGCAAATTGAAATTGATCTAACCATTGCAATTGAAGTGAAACTTTTTCCAAACTTTTTGCTTCAAGAGATATTAAAAACAGTAAAAAAATAGTAATGAGCTTTATCTTCATGATTTTTATCCTTAATCGCAATATCGACTAAAATAAAAAGAAATTTAACATCATATTTTATTAATATTTTATAAGTTTTTCAATATAATTCATAAATATTTAAATTTAAAAAAAATCTTATTTGACGATGTATAAGGTATAGATTACAAAAGGACAGATAAATAAATGAACTTTAAGAGACTTTTTCCTTATACTAAATATTTACACTTACTCTACGTCGAAGATAATAAAGAGATTGTAGAACAGAGTTTAGAACTTTTTAAAATGTTTTTCGAAACCGTTACTGTATGTGAAGATGGTCAAAAAGGGTTAGAGGCTTATAAATCTTCAATGGAAGGTAATAATCATACATTTGATATCATAATTACAGATTTAAATATGCCAAATTTAAATGGTATAGAGATGATTGAACAAATTTTAAATTTTAATCCAAAACAACGTATCTTAGTGGTCTCCGCACAAGATGAATCTGATAAACTTTTAAAACTCATCAATCTTGGAATTAACAATTTTTTACTAAAACCTATGCAAGAGAAACAACTCTTAGAAGCACTTTATAAAATATCTTATAACATACACAATGAAAAAATCTCACTCCAATACAATAAAGAGATGTCTGCATCAAATGAATATTTAGAACTTGAAGTCAAAAAAAGAACCAAAGCACTCAAAGAGCAACTCTATACAGATCATCTGACGGGACTTAAAAATCGTACAGCCCTTAGTCGTGATATTGAAAAGAATCAGTACAACATGTTAGCTATCGTAGATATTGACCGTCTACAATTTATCAATGATCTTTATGGTCCTAACATTGGAAATGAAATCATCAAACAGTTTGCTAATATTTTAGAGGTCTATACGCGTCAATCCAACTACGTACTTTATCGTACCTCTGGAGATGAATTTTCTATCTGTTCTTCTGAAAAAGAGTCCTCTAATTTTGAAAATTTTATAAAAAAACTTAGTGATTTTGTCATACACTTGCCACTTTTTATCGAAAAACTTGGTGAAGAAGTTTATATTGATGCAACTATTGGTGCATCATTTGAAAGAGAGAACCTCTTAACCCAAGCTGACATCGCACTAAAGTTTGCCAAAACAAATCAAAAACCACTTATTATTTACTATGAGTCTATGAATACTTTAGAGAAGATGAAAAATACACTTAACTGGAAACGAAAAATCCAATATGCACTTGAAAATGACCATATTGTCCCTGTTTACCAACCCATCGTAAATTCCCAAGGAAAAGTGATAAAATATGAAGCTTTAATGCGTTTAAGAGAGATAGAAAACGGTGAAGAAAAACTCATTACACCCTATTTCTTTTTAGATATTGCGATTGCTACAAAACAGTATAGTAAACTCTCACATAGAGTAATTAAAAAAGCACTAACACAACTTAAAAACAACCCTTGTACAATCTCAATAAACCTTACTTATAGTGACTTTATCGACCCTGATATTATCAAACTGCTCACAGATAACTTAGAGAGTCATAATATTGGAGATAGATTGATTTTTGAAATTGTAGAGAGTGAAGATATCAAAGATTATAAACTGTTACAAAGATTTATAAGGAAATTTAGAAAGTATGGTGTTAAAATTGCTATAGATGATTTTGGAAGTGGCTTTTCCAACTTTGGAAATATCATACAAACCAGACCAGACTATCTCAAAATCGATGGATCACTCATCAAAAATATCGACAGAGATAGACACACTCAAATCATGGTCAAAGCGATTATGAATGTTGCACATGAATTAGGGGTTAAAGTCATTGCAGAGTATGTCCACTCAAAAGAGGTTCTTGAAAAGTTAAAAGAGTATAAAATAGATGAGTATCAAGGATTCTACTTTTTTGAACCTTCCACCACACTTGTGCATGAGGAAAACATGGTATAATTTTTTCTAATCTTGATTGAGGGAATATAATGAAAAAGCTTTTTTTTACTATTGTATTTTTACTCTTATCAATGATATTAAATGCTACTGAAAATGAGAGAGTCTCTATCCAACTCAAATGGAAACATGGCTTTCAATTTGCTGGATATTATGCTGCACTTGAAAAAGGATTTTATGCCGATGAAGGTTTAGACGTTACGCTCAAAGAGATTGATTTGAGTCGAGATTTTATCAAAGATGTAATAGAGGGAGATTCACAGTACGGTATAAGTGATAGTGCACTTATACTATATAAACTCCAAAAACAGCCTCTTGTACTTATCTCACAAATTTTTCAATACTCTCCACTTGTTTTAATTTCCCATAGGGATTCAAATATTAACACACCACAAGATTTATCAGGCAAAAAAATTACTTATTCACTACTTGAAAGTGGCGGTACACCACTAAAGGCAATGATCTTAAAAACTGTTGGTAGTTTAGAGGGATTAAATATATCACCATTTGTCTCTTATGAAGACTTTATAGATAGAAAGGTTGATGTTACCTCAGCCTACTCTACTTCGCAACCCTACTGGCTTAAAAAGCAAGGGATAGAGCTCAACATCATTGATCCTAAAAGTTATGGAATTGACTTTTATGGGGATAACTTTTTTACAACTGAAAAAGAGATAAGAGAACATCCCAAGCGTGTAGAGAAGATGAAAAGAGCGTCTTTAAAAGGATGGGAATATGCACTCTCTCATCAAGAAGAGATTATTGATCTTATCATCAAAAAATATGCACCCAAGCTAACAAAAGATTTTTTAACTTACGAAGCACGTGCAACTTATCAGATGATTATGCCTGACCTTATTCCCATAGGAAGAGTAGATAAACATAAATATGAAAGAGTTGCTAAAACATACAAGCAACTAGGCATGGTAAAAGATGATTATATTGATAATAACTTTTTTTGTACTCATAATCCAAAATATCTACAGTTAACCCTTGAAGAGCAAAAATGGCTTGAAGAGAACCCTATGGTCAAACTTTCAGTTATGGATTTTTGGACAACTGATAAGCATGGAAACAATATACATACAGATTTGATAAAACTGTTAAACAAATATGGCAATTTAAATATAGTACCTGTAAAATTTTTGACTTGGAATGATGGATTTGAAACAGC
>JAOZKZ010000304.1 GCA_029935075.1 Campylobacterales bacterium | reverse complement strand
AAGAGGGAGATTTGGTCAAGCTTGATATCAAAGTTGCTGGAGAAGTGGTTGATGCCCTCTCCATCATCGTACCAAACTCTAAAGCACTAAGCAAAGGTCGTGAATTTGTAAAAGCGATGAAAGAGATTGTTCCAAGACAACTTTTTGAAGTTGCCATTCAAGCGAGTATCGGAAGTAAAGTCATATCAAGAGAAACTGTAAAATCTATGGGAAAAAATGTTACTGCAAAATGTTACGGTGGAGATATCACAAGAAAAAGAAAACTACTTGAAAAGCAGAAAGCTGGAAAAAAGAGAATGAAATCTATCGGGAGGGTTCAACTTCCTCAAGAAGCTTTCATGACCGTACTCAAAATAGACTAACGATACGAATTGTTACACTTTGGTAAAGAATTTAGTTTTTCTCTAAAGAAAAGCTAAAGTTTTTTACCTTTCTTCAAAAAAGTCATTTTTATTTGCTATAATCTTAAAAGAATAACTAACAAATAGGATGACAGTTTTGCTTAAGATTATCTTTATATCACTTCTTTTCATAACAGCGCTTACAGCAAATGTCAACTTCAAAGAGGGCGTCATAAACTACACTATAAGCGGTAGTGAAAGTGGCATCAAAACTATCTATTTTAGAAATTATGGAACTGAGCAACTTATCTATATAAAAACAAAATCAAAACTTATGCGAAAAAATCAAAATTTAGAGAAGATTATACATGTGACACCAACATGGATATGGGAGAGAGATTTGATTACAAACAAAAGTATCAAACTTCATAATTTAAAACATCTTACATTGGATTTGGTTTTACACAAGGAAATTAAAATTTTAGGCTTTCACTCAAAAACTGAAGTAATAGAAATTGAAAAAAAGCCGATTAATCCTAATATTTTTAAAATTTATGAGATTATAGAAAATCTATAAAATCCCACTATGAATAATTTTTGCAAAGTTTTTTAAGTTAGTTGGTCTCAAAGTTTCAATACTATTTGAACCAAATATCGCTACATTTGAAGCTACAGCAAACTCTTGAGAAGTGCTAATAACTTTAAAACCTTTGACGATTAATTGATAATTACCCTCTGGTAAATTAGAAACTTCAATTTGCTCTATATTATCTACTCTATTTGCTTTATTAGTTTTTGCTACTGCACTAGGATTATTTTTATCTAAAGTATAAGGATAAAATTTTGTCCCACTATCATTGACAAGTACCATATCCAAATCATTTACAAGTGTTACCGAACTTGATGGATTTGCTTCTACATCTACCCAACTTAAAGTTGTTTTAAATGCCCCACCATCATGAGTAAAATTATATACTTTTTGTCCATTATGAGACACCCTATCTGCTCCAACAAGTGAACCATTTGTTCCAATCGTTTTTACGGTATCAACAGCTGAGAGTGCATTAATCATTCCAAATCCAACTTTATAATCAGGTCCTGCATTTTCTTTATCAACCGCCGTATTCACCATGATTGATTTTAAAACATCATGTCGCACATCAAATCCACCCGTAGTTCTCTTATACTGTTGCATGATAAGAGCTGCTGCTCCAGTTGCTGCAGGTGTTGCCATAGAAGTTCCACTCATTGTTGCATAGCTGCTATCTGTCTCATCTGTTGTAGAACTTATATACTCACCTCTAGCACAAAGATCTGGTTTAATTCTTCCATCATTTACAGGACCAGTGCTACTCAGTGTTGCAACTTTTTTTGAAGTGATATTTAAAGCTCCTATCGTAAAGATATTTTTTGAATTTCCAGGTCCCTTGATAATTCCATAATCACCATAACCACTTATTTCACCATCATTTCCAGCCGCTTCAAATACATTTAAAAATGGGTTATTACTAACCGCTCTATCTTGTGTTGCAGCATCACTATCATACTCACCAAGTCTAATTTTGTCACTATATCCATAAGAGTGGTTTGAAAGCAAAACTCCATCAGTACTATAAAGTTTTAAAAATGCCTCTGCAAAAGCAACATCTGAAAATCCATAACTAA
>JAOZKZ010000114.1:1262-6893 GCA_029935075.1 Campylobacterales bacterium | reverse complement strand
TCACTTGTTGAAGACCATCTGATTGAAGATGCGAAAAAAATTATCTATCGTGCACAAGCTCTTGGTGTGAAGTTTTATCTACCAGTTGATTTGGTTGTTTCTCCAGAGATTAGTGACTCTTCACCTGTTAAGTTTTTACCAATCCAAGAGATTCCAAAAGATTGGATGGGACTTGATGTGGGACCGGCTACAAATAGACTGTTTCGTGAAGCTTTAAATGATGCACAGACAATTCTATGGAATGGTCCAATGGGTGTTTATGAGCTTGATAAATTCTCAAAAGGAAGTTTTATGATGAGTCACTATATAGCAGAGTCACATGCTACTACAATCGTTGGTGGTGGTGATACAGCAGATGTGTGTCAAAGAGCTGGAGATGTTGACGAGATGACATTTATTTCAACTGGTGGTGGTGCAAGTTTGGAGCTTTTAGAGGGTAAATTGCTTCCTGGTATTGAAGCTGTATTGAAAAAGAAAGAGGAAGATGTATGATTATCGCTGCAAACTTTAAAACCAACCACACAAGAAAGAGTACAAAAGAGTACATGGCTAAATTGAACTCTTTTGTAACTGAGTTAAAAAGTGATGATACTGTTTTGGTTTTTCCTCCAAGTACGGCGTTGGATAGCTTTGATTTGAATGATAAGATAAGTGTTGGTGTGCAAAATGCTTACCCCTCTGTTAATGGGTCATTTACTGGTGAAATTGGATTGGAGCAAATTGAAGAGTTTACTCTTAAAACAATTCTTATCGGCCATAGTGAAAGACGCCATGTTTTAGGTGAGTCTCAAGCTGAGGTTGCTAAAAAGTATGAGTTTTATAAAGCTAAGGGTTTTTTGATTGTCTACTGTATCGGTGAGCCAAAAGAGGTAAGAGAGCAGGGTGTTGAGTCAGTAATTGAGTATAACTTTTCACAACTTGATGGCATAGATATAAACTATGAAAACCTTATCGTAGCTTATGAGCCTGTTTGGGCGATAGGTACGGGGTTAACTGCTTCAAATGAGCAGATTGAAGAGACTCTTGGACTGTTAAAGCAAAAGATTAAAGCACCACTTCTTTATGGTGGTAGTGTTAAAGTTGCTAATGTTAAAGAGATATATGAAATTCCAAATTGTGAGGGTGTTTTAGTTGGGACTGCTTCATGGGATGTGGATAGTTTTTGTAAGATGGTAGAGATAGCTAAAGTTTAGTTACGCTCTTTTTAAATTTACTGTTACAATAAAATCTGTTTCATTTTTGGAATCGCTCTTTATCTGAAAGTTTCCATTAATGGAAGAGATTGATTTACTTACTTTACGAAGAATTTCTTTTGCTTTGTTTAATTTTACAGCCCGTGTCTCTTTTTTATAAATATTGTTGTAGCGAGCATTTTGAATCTCTTTTATCTCTTCTTTTGTAAAGTGACTATTATTTTGTTTTAGGGAAAAGCTAATGGCACTCTCTAGCTTTGTTTGTGCAATATTCTCAATATTTAATGTGAGAAAACTTTTAGAATTTGAAGATTTGATAGTATAGTCTAAAAGGTAGTTTAGTGCTCTGTGTATTTCATCAATATCTCCTATGCAGTAGGTAGGAATTGTATAGTCAAGTTTGTATTTAAATCCTATATCTCTTTTTGCTGTTTTTGCGGTAAAACGGTTTATCACATGTGCAAATTCTTCCATTGGGTTAAATGTTCTAATGGATTCATTTATAGGTGCATGTGATGTATCTATTTGTGTAGCGTTGGTTAGTGGTATATCTGTAGCTCTTTGTTGAATCCCGCTATATTGTACTTCATCAACTAGCGAATCGATTTTAGGGATATCGGTCATCCTTTTTTTCTGGATCATCTCTTCATTGTTAGTATCATAAACTTCTCTTTTTCTTACAATATCTCTATTAGTATCTCTCTGTCTTGAGTGTGTTTTTTGTGAACCAATTAATGCAAAAAGAGAGAGCAGTGCAAAAAGAGCTAAAGCACTATTATATACTAGTGCTTTAGGATATGAAGTTTCATTTGTAAGTTGTGATTGTATATGATTATAGAGTTTTTCTTCACTCTGTTTTACCCTATCTCTTTTTCGATCTGATTTTTCAAACCATTTTTGGGTACTAATTTGATAATTTCCAGTTGTTATCCCACGTGCGATATAGACTCTTAGATCGGAGTCAAATTGAGAGAAGTTTTGTAGCTGTAAATTTTCTTGAATCTTAGTAGCAGCAGGAAACTTCTCTTTGGTTAATATCTCTTCCCAAAGTAACAAATCCTGCTTGTTCATTTTTTTAGAAGAGGACAATATATAAGTGATAAAACTTTTCTCTTTAGCCATACTATTTCTATATGCAATAAAATCACTATAGGCATTAAGCTCTTTTTTCAAGTTACTTAAGCCCAAAGATAACTCTTTAGTGCTGTTTTTTATCTCTTTTAAAAGAGGGTTGGAAAGTTCATTTTGATAATATTCAATGAGTATATCTTTATAATCAGAACTTACAACATCAACTCTTGAGCGGACATATTGTAAGTTGCTTAAAAATTTTGAATCGTTATATATCAATTGAGTTGCGTTTTTCAGTTCGTTATCAGTTTTATCTCTAGTTGCTTGTATTTTTGAAAAGTCTATTTTTCCATTTTTTCCTAAATATAAAGCACTTGCTGCACACTCAAGTTCTATTGTTTTAAGAACTTCATTTGTGTTTTTAATAGTAGTGAGATAGGTATCAGCATTTTGCATAATTTGATAACTTCTGTATGCGGTGTAAGCGTTAAAGATAAAATAACCACTTAGTAGTGTAACAATTATTATAGTTATAAAAAGTACAATTTTATTTTTCATGGTTTTCCAAATCTTTGATTAGTATAGAGATGATGTTTGGTATGAAGCATGTTTGTTGTTTTTCTACAATCTCTTTAAAAGCCAGCCATGAACTGTTTGACGCATGGTTACTGTGAAACAACTTTATCTCTTTTTTTAGCTCTTGCGTGTTATTTGTCTTATCAAAGTCTAAGTTGATAGCCATGTAAAGTTTAGAGATTATCATCAGATGAAACTTACTCTCAAATCTATTATGCTTTTGAGCTTCAAGCATTGACCCAGCACCTTCAAGCATTGTAGTACTAAAATCTAGCATTGATGAAACATTTTCTTTTGATATATCATCCGCAATCGTCTCTTTCATTTGATCTTTACTGTATGAGAGAAAGTCGAGAATATTTTTAGTGTCAGTATTGTTACTATTCTTAGCAATAAACCTAAAGTTCTCTTCGAGTTTTTTTATCGAACTATTTAGTGCTTCTTTTATCGCTCTCTTTTCTGAGTCAAGGTAGAGATAGAGATAATCATTGGCAACCTTTTGACTAAGGTATTTAATATTTTCTGTGACATTAATAATCTTTTGATTGTCTGTAGTCGCATAAGCATTAAGTGTTGCCCAGCTAACCATAAGAGTGATAAAGATTGCTTTGTTCACAAAAAACATCTATTTGTAAAGTTCCACATAAAGTTTAGTAATTTCATCCATTTTGTTAGTGATATCATCAGTTGTTGTAAATACAATAAAAGGTAATCCACCTTTTTCAATGTTTAGATAAAATTTATAGACAATTTTCCAAAGTTTATTGATCTTGTTTAGTTTTTGGTTAATTGTAGTTGTGTTGGTTGCATTTGCCATCAAATCGTTATGGCTTTGTGTAAACATCACTACTGCCTCTTTCATCTGAGTAACAGTATTTTTATCAGTAATTCCTGATTGATAAGCGATATAATATTTTGCAATTCTTTGGGCAAGCATTCGTTGTTTTCCACTTTTTGCGACTATGTTTGACTCTTTAAGTTTTACAGAGGTTTTAATAGAATCAACAACATATTGACTACCCTCTAAGATAGATTCACTTAAATCTAGTGCTAATTGTGCATTGTCTTGATTAAACGGTTGGTTAGAAATCTCTTTAAACTCATCCATACTCATGTTCACAAATTCAAGAAGGTTTGTAATCTCTTCATCGTTAATTGAGTTTAAAAGTTTTTTATGTGCATTTGAAAATTCACCCATTGCAGCTTTGAGTTGTTTATCAGCCTTACTAGTTGCAACTTTTTTGCCTTTATACATGTAATCTTTAGCCATACGCTGAGATAACATTCTCTGTTTTCCCGCCATGTTGATAAGTTGAACTGCATCTGATTTGGCAGCATTGTTAACAGTTGGACTGTTTTCCACCGCATTTGCAGAAGATAATAGAAGTGATAAAAACAGTCCTATTTTTATATAAATATTTTTCATTTTTCATTTTTCCTTATTAATTTGTCTTAAGTGCAGCATATAAACCTGTTGCACTATTCATATCTTTTAAAATATCATTTGATTTTTTATAGATAAGAGAGGGAATAAATTTAGATTTAGACCTGTTCATAATCTCAAAAAACATAAAAGACCGTTTAACTTTTTTTAAAAGTGCTGATATCTCATCTGTATTTTTCTCATATTTGGTTAGTGTTTGCAATGAAGTTTTAAAAAGCTCCATGGCACTACTCATTTTTTTTGTAAATTGTGGATCATCTAATCCCCATACTTTTAACATGTAAAGACTTGCCATACGTTGAGATAACATTCTTTGTCGTCCTGCCATATTAATGATTTTACCAGATTGTTTTCCTGTTTGTTTTGCAAAAAGTTTTGTGCTATTGTCTGCTACTTTGAGTAGGGCTTCTAAATCGTTTTGTAAAACTTTGGCACTCTCTTTTGTAGGCTCTATTGTGAGTTTTTCCTTTATTGGTTCCCAAAGTGCTTTTGCATCTTTTAAACTCTTTTTCGTAGCTTCATCAGCTGTAAACTGTGATAATAAGTTCATGTGTTCTTCAAAGGAAGCCATTATCTCTGTTAAATCATCTTTAGGTTTTCCAAAAGTATTGCCCATTCCTACCATTGCATAATCTTTAAGCATTCGTTGTGTAAACATTCTCTGTTTTCCCGCTACATCTACTGCAACCGATAGATTTCTTATCTCTACGGCAGATGCAAAGCTAAACATGAAAGTAGATAAAAGTAATATCTGTAATATCTTGTTAAAATTATTCAATATATTTAACTCCTTATAAATCAAATGTAATTATAGTATATTATAAACACTTAAAAATCGACTAAATTTTACTTATCTTTAATATTTTTTGATAAAATAGTCATATCTTAGAGTAAATGGAGGCTATTTATGGTCATGAAGGGTAAAAAAGGCTTAATCGTCGGAATCGCAAACAGTAAATCAATCGCATATGGAATTGCCAAAGCTTGTAGAGAACAGGGAGCTGAGTTAGCATTTACATATCTTAACGAAGCACTTGAAAAGAGAGTTCGTCCAATTGCCCAAGATCTTGGAAGTAGTGCAATTTATGAACTAGATGTTACAAAACCAGAACAATTAGAAGCTTTGACTGCATCTTTAGAGAAAGATTTTGGAAAGATTGACTTTGTGGTTCATTCAGTTGCATTTGCTCCTCGAAGAGCGTTAGAAGGTGGTTTTATAGATACGATGCAAGAGGATTTTGCATTAGCAATGGATACTTCAGTATATTCACTTGTCTCTTTAACTCGTGCTTGTCTTCCTGTAATGAATGATGGTGGTTCAGTTTTAACACTAAGTTACCTTGGAGG
>JAOZKZ010000114.1:0-1162 GCA_029935075.1 Campylobacterales bacterium | reverse complement strand
TCTGGCGTAACTGGTGAAGTTCACTATGTTGACAGCGGATATAATATCATGGGTATGGGTGCGGTAGAGAAAAATGAAGAGGGACGAACAGTATTAAGTTGGGATGAGCGAAAAAAATAATTGAAAATCATTATGTTCACGCAAAAGGAACAAGTCCCTTTTACTACGCTAACGCTAAGTTCTCCTCAGCGGAGGGCTCACGCACAGATAAACCGTGCTTTGTTTTTATCTCAAATTATGTGAATTAAATGAAATTGTTTTTCTCAAAATTGCTTTATGTGGCACTTATGCTTTTTATCATTTCGGTGATTTCCTTTTTAGCGATTCACGCTGCTCCAAATTCATTTTTTGCAAGCGGTGAGCTAAATCCAAACATCACAAAAGAGTCGGTCGAGCACCTTAAAGAGATTTATGGACTTGACCGACCTTTATATGTACAGTTCTTCTCATGGATAGGTGCACTTTTCCATCTTGATTTTGGTATTTCCTTTGCCAGTGGAAAAGAGGTTAAAGAGGAGATACTTTCACGACTTCCTATCACGCTTATTATAAACATTGTCAGCATGGTTTTGGTATTTGTAATATCCCTTTATTTAGGAATTAAATCAGCACTAAAACAAGACTCATGGCTTGATAACGTGTTGAAACAATTTTCGCTTATCTCTTATGCAATTCCTTCATTTTACCTCGCACTTTTATTGATTATCTTTTTTGCAGTTGGTTTGGATTGGTTCCCTATTTCAGGTTTAGAATCCATTGAACCCAAAGAGGGAATATGGAAGTTTTTAGACCAAGCATGGCATTTAGTATTGCCAATATTTGTAATTGTTTTTGGTGGTGTTGGGAGTCTGATGATGTATGTGCGAAGCTTGACTGTTGATATCTTGAAAAGTGATTATATCTTTTTCGCAAAAGCTAGAGGCTTAAGTGATAGTGCTATTTTAAGAAAATATATCTTGCCAAATCTTTCTCCTCCCATCGTGACAATGTTAGGACTTTCACTTCCTGGACTTATTGGTGGATCGGTTATTTTAGAGTCTATCTTTTCTATTAATGGCATGGGACTTCTATTTTTTCAAAGTGCAATGAGTCGTGATTATCCTGTTATCATGGGAATATTAATTATTTCAGCATTTTTGACATTGGTTGGAAATATTTTAGC
>JAOZKZ010000303.1 GCA_029935075.1 Campylobacterales bacterium | reverse complement strand
CCATCGCCGTTTAAAAAACCGATATATTTTGTTAGCCAAATTTTTACTAAAAGTGTTATGATAAGTGCAGGTAAAAGAAATAAAAGATGATTTAAACCAAGTAAAACCAATAAAGATAAAACAGCAAACATAATCATAGATACATTATCCAAAGGTTTTTTCATAGAGTGGATAAATGCAGAATCTTTATGAAACTCAAACCGATAAATAGCCACAACAGCCATCATTCGTGAGAGAAATAAAACAGCAAAAATCCCTAGATAATTTCCCTCTATCAAAAGATAAGAAAGAGCCGCAATTTTCACAATGATAAGCGAAAAAGTCCCTATCGCCCCCAATGCACCAACATGAGAATCTTTCAAAATCTCATAAGAGTCTTTACCACCATGTTTAGCATAATATGCATCTGTTATATCAGCAACTGCTTCAAGATGCAAAAAACCATACATAAAAAGATAAAACACAGAAGCCAAAATACCAACATAGATTTCATTGGCATGAGTGGAGAGTAGATGGTAAAATAAAATAGTAACAGCAGCTAAAATAAGTCCATTTATAGGAATAGTGAGTGCTAAAAATTTATAAGTTTTATCTGTAAGATTTTTGACATGGTAAAGGGCAGGGATTCGAGTAAAAAAACAGACACTTAACATAAACCCTTCAAAAAAACTTTTCATTTCAGACGATTTTCCAATCCCACAATGATTTGATAAACTTCATCACAACCTTGTGCAATAATTTGCCCAACGATTCCACTTGTATCAATGTATTGTCGTGAGAGGGCATTATCTGGGATGATGCCACTATTTACATCATTGAGAACAAAAACGATGTTGGCTTCAATTGCTAAAACTTTTTCCAGTATCTTTTTATAATCCTCATCAGATGAAAGCAGATTCATAATCCACATACTCAAACAATCAACTAAATAACTCTCTCCCTCTTTGATAACAAAATCTAAATGTAAAGGCTCTTCAATAGTGATAAATTTATCATCCCGTCTAGCTAAGTGACAATCAATTCTCTCTCTCATCTCATAATCTTCAAAACTGTTATCATAGGTTGCGATATAATAAGGCTTTTTTGAACAAATCTCCAAAATCTTTTTTTCAGCCAAAGAGCTTTTCCCACTCTTTTGACCACCGATATAGAGAATTTTTAGGATGTTAAAACCTTTTCAACCTGAGCTAAAATCTCTTCATTTGAATATCCTAACATTTGAGCATAACAAAGAGCAGCTCCAGCCCCAACTCCCTCTTTAGCCTCGCCCTCATCGTAAAGTTTCAGTACAGGTATATTTGCATCTTTAAATGTAAAATCAGAATAATAACCATCAATGTCAAATTTTAACTGCTCCAAAAGACCTTTTATGTCTGAATGTGTATCTTCATAAACCCATTTTGTTGTCATAAGTGCAACATTTTCAGGTTTTATTTCCAAATTTAGAGCATCAACAATTAATAAAACTGCAGCCATTTGAGTCCCACCACCAAGGATAATTTCACCCTTTTTAGAGTATTCGCTCATAAACCCAGCCGAAAATAGAAGCATGTTATCCGCCACACTTCCTAATCGTGCATAAATATCCCCACCAGCATTTTCCAAAGCTTGTTTTACCACTCTCTCTTTTAACGAAGATGGAGCATTTAAAAATGACGAAGAAAAATACCCATCACTCTTATAACCCAAAGTCTTACCCACGGCATATGCAGTCGTAGTCCCTGATGGTGTTGACTCTCCAAGTATGAGAAGTTCATTTGAGTGTGTATAGTTTTTTGCAAAATCAATCCCTTTTTGGATAATTTCCTTTGCATCTATCTCTGCACCATTAACGATACTTTTTGACTCTTCAATTCCCACATCATAAATCTTAGAAACCTGAGGTTTCACCCGAAGCCCCAAATCAAGAGTTTCAAATTCAAATCCAGTTAATTGCTTAATAGCTCGTGTGATGATTGCCGGAGTGGGAACACCTTTTGGAGTTTCTGCCATGTTCTCAAGTGAAAAGAGTTTTCCACTATC
>JAOZKZ010000302.1 GCA_029935075.1 Campylobacterales bacterium | reverse complement strand
GCTCCAAAGAGTGGTTTTGAGCCTACACTTGCATTTGAAAATGCTGGTATGAATTGTGAAAGGTGTTTGATGGCACTTGTTGTTCTCTGTTTTGTTTCATCTACTGACCATGATTTTTCGATTTTTTCGATGAAGTTTTGGTTTAGTTTTGGCTGACAAGAAAACTTTGTATTTGAAACCAAGCCATCTTCGTAAAGTGTGATTTCTTTAGTCATGCCATGAAGCTGAAAATATCCACCAGGGTAAGGTGTAAATTGTCCCATACCTCTAGGTGTGCCACGCTCTCCATGAAAGATGATTTCAGGAAATAGTGTACCGCTGTAATTTTTACATGTGCTTACATATGCCGCTTTAAATTCAACCATTCGTTCACACTCAACATCGAGCATATCGTCAATTTTTCCAGTTCTAAAACCAGCTGCATTTATGAGATAGTCAAAACTTTCTTGTTCTGTTTTGCCATCATTTGAGTAGGTTACTTTCCATGATTTTTCACTATCTTTTTCTACATGGGTTACAGTTGTATTTGTTAAAAAATCAATATTTTTCATCTGT
Source organism: Campylobacterales bacterium (assembly GCA_029935075.1). Classification (GTDB taxonomy): domain Bacteria; phylum Campylobacterota; class Campylobacteria; order Campylobacterales; family QNZT01; genus SZUA-1433. Next base: position 1,469 of record JAOZKZ010000302.1, on the reverse strand, counting down.
TTTATCGCTAGTGAAGTCCCAGCGGCTAAACGAAAAAGATTGAGTCCGTACTCTTGCACCATGATGAGTGGAAATTGTACTTTTTCTAAGTCTATGTTCTTGGCTACTGGTATCATCCACTCATCAAAAGTTTTTGGTTTTTGCACAACAGGTTGAAGTTTTAAAAATTCTATCTTTTGTTTTTCAAAAAGTTTATAATAATCCGAACTTTTACCCAATACTTCATTATTAGAATCTGCATCGATAAGTGCTTGATACTCTTTTTTCAATAACTCCAACCGTGGCAACAATGCTTCAACTGAGCCACTATCAGTAGTAGGAAGAACGATAACAGTCGGACGATAATCCACTATAAACGGATAAAATCGTAAAAAATCGATAGATTGTTTTAGTAAAGTTACACACTGTTTATCAGAAATTTCTCGATACAGATTGCCTCCAGCATGAAGATGACAAAACGGTGGTCCACTGATAGGGCTTTTTTCTTGTTCAAATAGAGTGACTTTCATTCCCATTTGCCCCAAATAAAGAGCCATGCTTGCCCCTGCGACACCTGCACCAACGATGGCAATATTTACTTTATCGATAAATGAAGTCAAAATATCAGCAAAATTTTCATATACAACATCAGGGTTATGGATACCTATATCTTCGCCATAATTGTACCCATAACTAAGACCGATACTTTGCATTTTAGCTGATTTAGCTGCCAATATATCATTTTTAGAATCCCCAACCATGACACATTGCTCGACTGTAACACCTAGTTTTTCGCAAACATGCAGTAATGGCATAGGGTCTGGTTTTCGCTTCTCTAAACTATCTCCACCCAAGAAAAATTCAAAAAACTCACTTAACCCCAAACCTTTTAAAATTGGTTCTACAAAATCAACTGGCTTATTAGTCACAATAGCCAAAGTATAACCTTGAGTTTTTAATGCTTCAAGAGTAGTGGTTACATGTGGATAAGCAACGGTGGAGACACATGAATTTTTAGCATAATAGCTTAGAAAAATATCTAATGCCTCTGAAGATAAAGCATGGTCAAGGTTTATATCTACCTCACTTTTCCCCGATAATGCTCTTTTTACTAAAGTTTCTGCACCATTTCCTACCCAGCCATGGATAACATCTTCACTAAAAGTTTTTCGTTTTAATGTTTGGAGCATATGGTTTATAGCCAATGCCAAATCAGGGGCACTATCGATGAGAGTGCCGTCTAAGTCAAATATAATTACTTTTTTTTTGCTAAATTTCATATTACTTTCTGTCAAAATGGTAGATTTATCTACTATTCTGTAATCTCTTCAAGAATACCTTTAATCATATCTTGAGTTTTTTTAACTGCTTTGATAGTCTCTTCATCAGTGATATCAAGATCAGTTATCCAGTTGTCAATCGATGGGTAAGCAACATGTACTGTATCTTCACTTTTTTTCTTATAGATAACAAGTGAAAAAGGAGCATAA
>JAOZKZ010000301.1 GCA_029935075.1 Campylobacterales bacterium | reverse complement strand
CAGCGGTCATGGTTCCAGATTTACCTCTTAAAGACCGAACGCTTTTAGGACTCTCAATGATACCTAGGGGAGAAGTAGGGCTTATCTTTGCTGAACTTGGGCATACTACAGGGACATTAGATAATGAGATCTATTCAACATTGGTTTTGGTGGTAGTGGTTACGACTTTGCTTCCTCCAATACTTTTAAAATATTATTATAAAGGAAGTGATTTATGAACCAAAATCAACCAAATAATCCTCTACATGGAGTCACACTAGAGAAGATTATCAATACTCTTGTGGAGCATTATGGCTGGGAGGAGTTAGGAGAACGCATCAACATTCGATGTTTTAACAGCAACCCTTCTGTCCAATCATGTTTAAAGTTTTTGCGAAAAACTCCATGGGCTAGGACAAAAGTTGAAAATTTATATATTAGAATGAAAGAAGAGTCTTAGTTTATCTTCTTTCCCATAATCAAAACAGGTAGATATTTAACTGCCCAAGCAATAAAAAGTATAAGCCAAAGTGTTACCGTGATATCAAACATGATACTAGAGCCACTAAATGAATATAAAGCTCTAAAATAAATCACAATTTGTGTTAGGTAAAATAGAAACTTTGTACGCTTGTCAATAATCATGTTGTTTCCAGAGTGCCCAAGGGTTACACGAGTTCCAAAACCAATCATGACAGTCGTTAAAAATCCTAACATAACAAGATGAATACCTATAAATATAAAATCTTTCTCAAATATTATCTCAGCCAATGATGCAAAACCTGTTAAGATAAGTGATATAGGTAGCCAAAAGATTGCAAGATGTAAAATCCAAAGGATAGGTTCAGAGTTGTTAAATGGTAGTTTCCAAATCTTTATCTCTTTGCCTAAAATAATTCCAGCGATAAAAAGAAAGAAAAATCCGATTTTAAAATCAAATATTTCAAAAACTATAAAAAGTGAAAAAAGAGCGTATACCGTTGGAAGAAGTTTTAAGTTTTTATCTATCATAACATGAGAGAAAAAAGGAATCATTCTCTGTCCGACGGAGAGTGCAGTAATGGTTAAAAATAGATAAATCCCGATTAGTTTTGCCAAGGTAAACAGCATCTCAGAATCTGTTAAAAAGCCTATAAAAAAGAGTAAACCAGAAACAATTCCAGAGCCAAACCCTACCATTATCCATTGTTGGTCGTGAAGTTCAGGCATGGGAGAAGCTTTATAAATTTGATAAAAAACTGTCATTGTGTAAATAAGGGCTCCCAAAACTAAAAAGCTTCCAATATAAATTAAAATTGATGACCAAAGAGCACCAATTAAAAAGAGTACTAATCCAGAGGCTAATAGGGCAAAATTTGTAACATAAATACTTTTTTCAAGTTCAGGAATTTGGCTAAATCTTGGAAAAGTTGTTAGTAAAAATCCTAGAAAAAATGGGGTAAAAACACCAAATATAAGTGAATAAGAGTGAAAGAGGTTTGGCGAGGTTGTAAATGTCACTACACCTTTGTAACTTAGCATAAAAAGGAGCATAAATACAATTGCATTGACAATTCCCATGACAAAAAAGGGCTGGTGTGGTTGTGAAAAAAAGTAGTTTTGTTTTGTGTTATTCATTAAAATCTATCCAATCGAATGTAAATATGGTCGAACTGTTGGCTTATCATACCATTATCCATCTGGGCTGCTAGGAAAAAAGTTCCTAAAATTGCAAGCCCTAATGCAATGGCTAAAAATATCTTTGTTTTAGAGTAGGGTCTCTCACCTTTTATCTGTCCGCTTCGTGCATTTATAGCGAAACGAAAATCTTTTTTATTGTGTTTAAAGTGTGCAGTCCAAATAGGAAGCAAAATGTATTTAAATGAGCTCTTGTCATGGTATATTCTAAGGTCAGTGATTTGTTGTTTATCACCGCCAATTCTATGACGAACTGCTTCTCGAATCTCATAAGACATGTACTCTTTGGCATAATGAAATCCATCATCCAAAGCTACTTGATACACTTCACTCTCAAAACCGCTAAGATATTTATCATCAAAGTTTTCCA
>JAOZKZ010000300.1 GCA_029935075.1 Campylobacterales bacterium | reverse complement strand
CCCAGCATATGGAACGGGTTCCATTTGATATCTCATTTGATGATGCACCGCATCAAGTTAAAGATATTCTCATTTCAGTCGCCAAACAAACTTCGGGTATTTTATCCAAACCTGAACCAATAGTGGCTCTTCTCTCTTATGATGAATTTTCTGTAAAATATGAAGTTCAGTACCATATTGATGATTATGGACAGCAGCCAGCGATAAGAAATGAGTTTATTTCAGCCGTTTGGTATGCTGCGAGTAGGGATGGTTTTATATTTCCTACAAGAAGCCATGAGCTTTATCATTTTGATGGAAAAATCACTCAAGAGCATGAGTATATGCCACAAATAATTGACAAATTAAAAGAGTTCTCTTTTGAATTTTCACAAGCAGAATATAAAGAGATTATGAAATATATAAAACTTTACCATTTTGGTGTAGGTGAAGAGATCTTAAAACAAGATAAAATCACTAAGTTTTTCTATCTTATTACCAAGGGTAGTGTAGAGCAGATTTTTGAAGGTAAAAATAGTAAAAAATATAAAATTGGAAAAATGTATAAAGGTGAATTTTTCGGGATGAGAACCATGACAGGTTCCCATCCAAATGAGACATCAGTACATGCCTTAGAAGCAACAGAAGTTCTTATACTTGATAGAGATGCTATGAAGCTAATTATGAAAAATCATCCTGCATTTGCACAAAGTATTGAGAATGTAGTTCAAGCTAGAGAGAGTAAATTGAGAAAGATTAAACAGGTGTCAAATAAAATGGCTTAATTTTTTATAATCCTCAGGAGTATTCAAATTTACAAAAGTATCTTCATCCTTAAACTCCACAAAATAGACATCAACCCTCTCAAAAAGATAAGCAAATCGATACTTTTTCTCTTTGGTTAACTCTTTTAAATGGGGCAAAATACTTTTTTTGTAGATAGCACAAAGTGGCTGTTCTCCATTTGGGCTTTTGGCAACTATCGCATCATGCTCATTTATTTTCTGATATAGCTTTTCAAAGTGTTCAATATCAAAAAATGGAGCATCAACGCTCAAAATAAAAATTGCATCTACATCAAGTATTTCAAATGCCGAAATAAGCCCCACATGAGGAGCTGAATCTTCAAACTCTTGTAAATCTTCGATAAAGTTTGCTTCAAAATCAAACTTTGTTTTATTTTTACATCCGATATAAACTTTTTGAAAATGAGGTTTGAATTTGGCTAATTGAAACTCTGTTAAAGTCTCAAATCCACCAAAAGGAAGAAGTGCTTTATCTTTTCCCATGCGGCGACTTTTACCACCAGCAAAAATCACACATGGGATATCGTACAATTATAAATCTCTAGGGTCGGTAATCTTGCCAGTTATCGCACTTGCAGCTGCGACCGCTGAGTTTGCAAGGTAGATTTCAGAAGTTCTTGCACCCATTCTTCCTACGAAGTTTCTATTTGTTGTTGCTATGCATCTCTCATTGTCGCCAAGTATTCCCATATATCCTCCTAGACAGGCTCCGCATGTTGGGTTACTTACCACTGCTCCTGCATCTATTAGGATTTCTATAAGACCCTCACGTTGAGCTTGGGTTAAGATTTTTTGTGTAGCAGGGGTTACAATCAATCTTGTTCTTCTTGCGACTTTTTTACCTTTTAAAATTTTAGCTGCAATTCGCAAATCTCCAAGTCTTCCATTTGTACAACTTCCGATAAAAACTTGGTCAACAGCCAAATCATCAGCTACTGCTTGAGATATAGGTTTTCCATTTGATGGTAAGTGTGGATAAGCGATAACAGGCTCAAGTTTACTAACATCTACCTCAATAGTTTTAACATAAGTTGCATCTGCATCTGAGTAGTGATATTTTGGTTCATCTCTTAAATCTTTATCAGCTAAAAACTCTTTTGTAACATCATCAACTGCGATAATTCCACTTTTTGCACCTGCTTCAATTGCCATGTTACAAAGACTAAATCTGTCATCCATATCAAGATGCTGTATCGTATCGCCAGTAAATTCAAGAGTCTGATAAAGTGCACCATCAACCCC
>JAOZKZ010000299.1 GCA_029935075.1 Campylobacterales bacterium | reverse complement strand
GGTTTTATGAAATTTCTTTACAGAGGATAAGCTAGTTTCTTCTTTTATACTCGTCGTATCCGAACTTTTTTACAACTTCTATCGTTCCGTCTTCTTTTTTGATTGCCAAGTCTGGAAGTTTTATGCCGTTAAATGTTGTATTTTTAACCATCGTATAATGCATCTGGTCTTCAAAAATAACTTTATCTCCCACTTTCAAAGGTGTGTCAAAACTATAATCTCCCATGATGTCTCCAGCCAAACATGTATTTCCAGCTAAGCGATAAGTGTGTGCTTTTTCTCCTGAATTTGCTGCATCTGCGACCTCTGAACGGTATGGCATGATAATGGTATCAGGCATGTGAGCTTCTGCTGAAGTGTCGAGTATGGCTATATCTATCTCATTATGAACTATATCAAGAACCGTGCTTACAAGAGTGCCTGTTTGCCACCCTACTGCTTCTCCCGGCTCTAAGTATACTTCCACATCATAACGGGATTTAAACTCCTTTATGAGTCTGATAAGTTTCTCTACATCATAACCCTCTTTTGTGATATGATGCCCTCCTCCAAAGTTTATCCATTTCATTTGTGATATCAAGTGACCAAACTTCTCTTCAAAACTTTTTAGTACCTCTTTTAGGGCATCTGCATCTTGTTCACAAAGTGCGTGAAAATGAAGTCCCTCAATTCCATTTAACAAATCCTCTCTAAACTCTGCTTTGGTAATTCCTAAACGACTGTATGGCGAGCATGGATTGTAAAGTTCGGTTGGAGCTGAAGAGACTTCTGGATTTACTCGTAGTCCACATGAGAGATTGCCGATTGCTTTTTCTTTGTATTTTTGCCATTGGTTAAAAGAGTTAAAAACTAAATGATTACTGATGGAGATAATCTCATCAATCTCTTCATCTTTAAAAGCAGGGGCGTAGGTGTGAACCTCTTTTTGCATCTCTTGGTGTGCTAATTTTGCTTCATATAATCCACTTGCACAACAGCCATGGAGATACTTTCCAACCAACTCAAAACTCGCTTGAAATGCAAAACCTTTGAGAGCCAAAAGGATTTTTGCCCCACTCTGCTTTTGCACATAGTCTAATAATTGAAGATTTTTCTCTAGTTTTGCCTCTTGGAGTATATAAACTGGGGTGCTAATATCCATATTTATCTAAGGTCTTTTCGATATAGGGCAAATAGTTTTTTCCAAAAGCTCGTGCATGTACAAGATATGGATAGAGGTTGTAAATATCCGCACGCTCTTCAAAAAAGCCATCTTCTATAGGATAAAGCTCTCCATATTTTTGGAAAAAAGGTGCATCAAAAGTTTCAAACATCATGATAAATGCCAAATCCATCTCATGGTGACCGTAGTAAATAGCAGGGTCGATAAATGCTGATACCTCTCCATCATTTATGAGAACATTTCCACTCCAAACATCACCATGCAAAAGTGATGGAGCGGTTGGTTCTATGAGATATTTGTCAAAATCATCGCAAAAAGTAATCACTCTTATATATAGGTCATCAGGAAGTTTTCCCTCTTCAAAAGATCTGTTTGCAAACTCTAAAACGCGCTCTCGTTTAAAAAAATCTACCCATGAATCATTTTGAGTATTGGGTTGATTAAATATCCCGATAACCGTATCAGTTGCAAATCCAAACTGAGCTTCATGAATACGATGCAAAGATGCGAGTTTTACAGCAGCGTCAAGTTCAGCATCTTCTTTTGCTCGTCCATTATTTTTGATAAACTCAGTAATAAGGATATTTTCCAATTTTTTGATAACTTTGGGAACGGGAAGATTTGAGTGCGTAGCGAGATACTCAAGCATCTGTGCTTCTCGTGCTAAAAGCCAACCATGTTCGCTCACTTTTACGATATACTTATCATCACAATTGTAGATGTACGCCGTGCTGTTTTGTGCAATTAAAGTACAACTTTTGATTGAAATATTTAAAATTTTTTCTATGTTTTCTTTCATTTTTTTAACTTTTGAAACTTTTTTTTACTATTATACATTTAAATACCTCAAAAAAGGAACTGCTATCAAATCT
>JAOZKZ010000113.1 GCA_029935075.1 Campylobacterales bacterium | reverse complement strand
GCTGTTGGTTGAGACTCATTTGCCCAAACTTGTCTTTCAAACTGGTATTTTTGATATGTATCAATAAAATCTGCAGTCATAACAGGTTGTAAGAAGTCATTATCAGCGATTAAACCTTCAAGTGCTTCTCTTAGAGTATGTGGCATTTGAGGAATCTTTTTCTCTCTAATCTCACTAAGACTTAACTCAAATAAATCTTCATCCATAGGACCTACTGGGATATCTTTGTTTTTGATACCATCAAGTCCTGCAAGTAAAAGAACTGCAAATGCAAGATAAGGACAAGCTGTGCTATCAGGGAAACGCGTCTCAATTCTTGTAGCCATTTCGCCAGCACCATAAGGGATACGACAAGCAGCTGAACGATTTTGGCTAGAGTATGTCAAAATGTTTGGAGCTTCATATCCAGGAATCAATCTCTTATAAGAGTTTATTGATGGATTTGTAAATGCTGAAACAGCATGTGCGTGTTTAAAGATACCACCAAGGTAGTGAAGTGCAGTATCACTTAGATTTGCGTATGCTCCCTCTTTGTAAAATGTGTTTTTACCATCTTTCCAAACTGATTGGTGGACATGCATTCCGTTACCATTATCTCCGTGGAGTGGTTTTGGCATAAATGTTGCAGTTTTACCATTTAAATGTGCTACCATTTTTACAACATATTTGTACTTTTGTACATTATCTGCAGCTTCTACAAGTGTGTCGTATTTTATACCTATCTCATGTTGTGCTTGTGCAACTTCGTGGTGACCTAACATCACGGTAAGTCCAACTTCTTCAAGGATTTGCATCATTTCAGCTCTCATATCTACCATAGAGTCAGTTGGCATAACTGGAAAGTAACCACCTTTTGTTCTAGGACGGTGACCTGTGTTTATGTAGTCAGCATCATGTCTGCTATCATTCCATTCACCCTCTTCACTCTCTACTCTATAACCTGATTGATTGATTCCTGCCCAAATTTGAACATCATCAAATATAAAAAATTCATTTTCAGGACCAAATAAAACTTCATCACCAACACCCAAATCTGCCATATGCTCTAATGTTTTTTTAGCGATACTTCTTGGACATTTTGCATAAAGCTCATTTTCGTAGATGTCATAAACATCACAGATAACGATGATAGTAGGATCTGCAGTAAACGGATCCATAAATGCAGTTTTTACTTCTGGTTTTAAAATCATATCTGATTTATTGATAGGTTGCCATGCATCGATAGATGAACCATCAAATGGTAAACCCGCTTCTAACATTGATGCTTCAACAGCACTCATTACATAAGAGATATGATGCCATGCACCTTTGATATCTGTAAATCTAAAATCTACAAATTGAACCTCATTTGACTCACAAAACTTATAAAACTCTTCTGTATTGTTTACGAATTTACCCATTGTTTCTCCTAAAATTTTTTGTATCAAATATTATATCTTAAATTAGGAAAAACTTAAATGAAAGGAGTGATTAAAATTTAATCAGCTCTCTATCTCTGTTTTTAAAAGTAGCACATTTATCGTAGCCAAATGCATTTGCTAAGCTTATAATCTGTTCTTTATAAAGTCCAACTTGATTAGGCTCATGGGCATCACTAGAGAATGTTATAGGGATGTCTAGTTCACTTATACTCTCTAGTAAAGTTGCAGAAGGATATATCTCTCCAGTTGGTTTTCTCAATCCCGACATGTTAAGCTCAACAACCATGTCCGCCTCTTTTATTGCTTTTAGTGCATCTTTGGCTATGAGCCTGACATCTTTTTTTGGAAGAAAATTAAAAACTTTGATAAGGTCTAAATGTCCCACAATATCAAAAAGTCCACTTTTAGCCAAAGATTCTATCTCATCAAAATACTCTTGCCAAATCTTATCGATATCTTTATGTTTATAGTTTCCTATAAATTCTGGATTGTCAAAGCCCCATTTGCCGATAAAGTGTACTGATCCTATAAGATAGTCAACATCTGCATTTAAAACTTTACTATCCATATGACCTTTAAGATAATCAACTTCATAAGCTAAGAGGATGTTTATATCATCTTTATATTTTTCTTTTAAATCTTTAACACTCTGTTCATACTCCCTCATTTGAGAAAACATCATGCGGTATTTTGGGTCATAATCCATCGGGGCATGATCGCTAAAACCAAAATATTTTGTCTCATTTTTTATAGCTTGCAGAACATACTCTTCAGGTGTGCCCTTGGCATGATTACAAAGCGGGGTATGGTTATGCAAATCTACTATCATTTAATCTTTCCTTCATTTTGTCGATATAGTATTATACTAAAAAATCTGCTTTAGGAGAATAAGTTCCATGACACAAGAAGAATTAGATGCGATGATGGCTGAAGGATTGGATGAAGATATTGCCGTTTTGGAAGAGGAAGAAGAGATTGTAGGAGAAGATGAATCTATTGAGGAAGAAATTCTTGATTTGCCACCACCTCCAACTGAAGAGCATAAAGTTGTAAGTCAACTTGATGATGTTACTAAAGATTCAGAAGTCAAAGCGGGTGAAATATTTGATAAACTTGAATATATTAGTACCTTTGTAGGCGATACTGAAGAGCTTTCAAATACTTTAACACAAACACTTGCAAACAACATTGAAATGTTTGAAAAGCTTTGCGATAAATTTCCAAATGTTGAGAGTTTTAAAAGTGTTTTAAAAGAGAATCAAGAGGCATTATCACAGACTGAAGAAATTACTCAAAAGTCTCAAGACTCTGCTGATGAAATCATGATGATTATGGATATCATGCAGTATCAAGATATCCATAGACAAAAGATAGAACGAGTTATCAATGTCATGAGAGCACTTTCAAAATATATGAATGCACTTTTTGACTCAAATATGGAAGATGATAAAAGAGCAACAACTGCACAACATATCAGTGGAGACTCTTATTCCTCTGTTAGTGAAGATGAGATTGAAGCACTTTTAGAGAGTTTAGGGAAGAAATAGATAATATTCCTAAAAAGTAATTAGGAATATAAATTGAAAAAAGCAGAACTTCTCTCTCCAGCAGGGAATTTTGAAAAACTAAAAATTGCATTGGCTTATGGTGCTGATGCTGTATATGGAGGAGTTAGTCACTTCTCACTTCGTATCCGTTCGGGTAAAGAGTTTACTTATGAAAGTTTCAAAGAAGCTATCGATTATACCCATGAGCAAAATAAAAAACTTTATGTTACTGTCAATGGTTTTCCTTTTAATAACCAGTTAAAACTTTTAGGTGAACATATCGAAAAAATTGCAGATATGAATCCTGATGCAATTATCGTTTCTACTCCGGGGGTTATCAAACTTGCCAAGCAGATAGCACCTCATATTCCTTTACATCTTTCAACTCAGGCAAATGTTTTAAATTATTTAGATGCAGAGGTCTATCATGAGATGGGTGTTGAGCGAATTATTGCAGCAAGAGAAGTGAGTTTGAAAGACCTTATTGGAATTAAAAAACATTTGCCAAATTTAGAGATTGAGATATTTGTACATGGTTCTATGTGTTTTGCCTATAGTGGTAGATGTTTAATCTCTTCAGTGCAAAGTGGTCGTGTGCCAAACCGTGGAAGTTGTGCTAATGATTGCCGTTTTGACTACACACTTTATGCAGAAAACCCAGATGATGGAACGCTGTTTAAAATAGAGCAAGATGAGGGTGGCACACATATCATGAATGCCAAAGATATGAACATGAGCTCTCATGTTGATGCAATTCTTGAGAGTGGAGTTATCGACTCTTTAAAAATTGAAGGGCGTACAAAAAGTGCCTATTATGCCGCTGTAACTGCAAGAACTTACCGCATGGCAATTGATGATTTTTATGATAAAAAGTATGATGCTAAAAAGTATGAAGAAGAGTTATTGACTACCAAACATAGAGGTTTTAGTGATGCTTACTTAGTGCAGCGTCCTCATGAAAGAAATGATACTCAAAACCTTCATACCGCTATAAGTGAAGGAACTTATGAAGTTTCAGGGCTTGTTTTGGAAGATGGTAATCATTTCATGTGTAAATATAAAACCTACCCAAATATCGAGATAGAGATGATTGTGCCAGAAAATCAAGAGGTACAAGAGGCAGAAAATGAGCTTGGAAAAATCTTTATAAAAGAGGGGAAACCAACCATCGTTTTTTATAAAATCATTACAAATACAGATAAAGAGTTAGAGAGTGTCCATAGTGGATATACTTTGCCTATTAAATTACCAGGAATTTTGCCGCCATATACAATCATGAGACAGAAAATCTAAAAAATATTTTACAAATGCCGATATTGTAGTTATACAAAACTATTAAAAGGCATTTGATGCATAAAATATTATTAGTGGATGATTCAAAGACTGTCTGTACTTTTTTATCTCAAAAAATTCAAGATACCTTAGATGTTACCGTAGATATCGCACATACATACGCTGAGGCAAAAGAGAGAGTTGAAAAAAACCCTGACTATTTCTTGGCACTTTTAGATGTCCATCTTCCAGATATGAATGATACAACGATGGTTGATTTTATGATTGAACATGATATCCCTTCTCTTGTGATGACGGGTGATTTTAATGAAAATACATTTAAGACATTTAGCAAACGAAATATTATTGATTATGTTTTAAAAGAGACACCAGAATCGTTAAATTATATTGTCTCTTTGATATCTAGAGTTTATCAAAATAGTATGACAAAAGTCCTTATTGTAGATGATTCTATAACGGTAAGAAGTCAATTAAAGTATTTTTTAAATAGTCAACTTTTTGAAGTTTTAAGTGCAGAAGAGCCTATGAGCGCACTTAAAATTATAGAGAAAAATAGTGATATTAAGATTATTATCTCAGATTACAACATGCCAAACTTAAATGGTGTAGAATTTTTAAAAATTATCAGGCGTAATTTCTCAAAAAACAAGATAGCCGTTGTTGGAATTTCAACAGATGAGAAGAGTGCCATTGCTTTTTTAAAATATGGTGCAAATGATTTTGTAATCAAACCTTTTTTCAAAGAGGAGTTTATTTGCCGTGTCAATAATACCGCAGAGTCACTAGAGAATGTGAATAAACTTGAAGAGATTGCAAATATAGACTTTCTGACTAAGGTATCCAATAGAAAATACTTTTTTGAAAAAGCTGGCATTTATTTTGAAGAGGCACAAAACAAAAAAACACCATACGCAGTTGCCATGATTGATATTGATAATTTTAAATTGGTCAACGATACTTATGGTCATGCTGTGGGCGATGATGTCATAAAAGCATTGGCAAAAATTCTTCGTGACAATATTAAAGGACAAGATATTGTTGCACGTTTTGGTGGGGAAGAGTTTGTGTTGTATTTGAAAGATATTAGTGCTGAAGCCGCCTCAAAATTTATGCAGTCGATGTGTCAAAAAATTTCAGAACTTGATATCGTACTTCCTGATAATCAACAGATAAACTTTACTGTTTCTATCGGTGTTTCTTCAGAAAAACAGACTACACTCAATGAGCAGATAAACAATGCTGATGAGCTTCTTTATGTTGCTAAAAAAAGTGGAAAAAATAGAGTTATTGATAATGTTGAGAATTTAGTTTTAGCATAAAAGCTCAATTTTGATAAAATACTCCACTATTATTTAACTGGAGTTCTACATGAAATTTGTATCTATTATTATTGGAAGTAAAAGCGATTATGATGTGATGATCGAGTGTGCTAACACATTTGATAAATTTGGAGTTTTACATGAGCTAATTATCTCATCAGCACATAGAAGCCCAGAGCGTACACATGGCTATGTTAAGGGAGCAGAAGAGAGAGGATGTCGCGTCTTTATATGTGCCGCTGGTATGGCAGCACATTTAGCTGGTGTGGTTGCATCTCTTACTACAAAACCTATCATTGGAGTTCCTATGAAGGGTGGTGTTATGGATGGGATGGATGCACTTCTTAGTACCGTTCAAATGCCTTCAGGTATGCCAGTTGCAACGGTTGCGGTGGGAAAAGCAGGAGCTACTAATGCTGCCTATCTAGCGATGCAAATTCTCTCTTTAGAGGATAATGACCTTCAAGTCAAACTTCAAGAAGATAGAATCTTAAAAGCAAAAAAAGTTGAGAGTGATTCACTAGATATCGAGATAAAACTCTAGTTTCATGTGCAGCGATAAAGAGCTTGAAACTTTAACAAATAAGTCTAAAGCGATGGATAAAAACATCGCTACTAGTGAATTTGTCAAAAATAGCTTTGAAGCAGTTCTTAAACTTCATGAGCAACTTGTAGAGAGTAAAGAGTCTGAACTTTCACATTTAAGAACTGAAAATGAATTTTTAAAAGAGTTAGTTATTTCCATTCAAGATGTTAACAGTGAAGATAGACAGACGATAGACATCTTGACAAAACAGATTCAATCACTTCAAGACGAACTCGAATTTACCAAAAGAAAATATAAGCTCATGTGGAATAAAGCCGTTGAGAACTATAAAAAATGAGTCAGAAAAAAGTTGTACTTTTTACAAGTCCAAGTTGTAAATGGTGTACGGTCGCAAAAAATTATTTTAAAAAGAATGATATAAAGTTTAAAACTATTGATATCAGCAAAGATGAAAAAGCAAAAAAAGATTGTGAATCACATGGTTGTCGTGGTGTACCTGTTGTCTTGATTGGCAGTCGTTGGATATCTGGGTTTGATCAGAAAAAAATAGAAAAAGTATTAGGAATAAAATGAGTAAAGTGTTAAATTTTTCACAAATGTTATTAAAATTACAAACATATTGGGCAGAGCAGGGGTGTGCAATTTTACAACCTTATGATATCCCATCAGGGGCAGGTACTTTTCATAAAGCTACTTTTTTGAAAACGCTTGATTCGGCTCCATGGAGTTGTGCTTATGTTGCTCCTTCTCGTCGTCCAACTGATGGGCGGTATGGAGAAAATCCTAACCGACTTGGAGCTTATTATCAGTTTCAAGTGATTATGCAGCC